>JALULU010000152.1 GCA_027040585.1 Acidobacteriota bacterium
CCCTTAAAAACTCTTTTAATTACTCTCATATCGGAGTCGAAAATAAATCTTATAACTTTAAACTTTATTCTTATGTGAGGCTGAAATCTTTCAAAAAATGAAAAATGTTAGGAGAAAAAATTCTACTTTTAGAACAACATTTAGATTTAATTGTTATATATTCCTAAAAAAAATTTGCATACGTTGAAAATGCCTATTTTTCTTTTACTTAGCACCTGTTTTCTTTTATACAAAAATTTTCCAAAATTTTTATATAAAAATGGTATTGCATTTAGAGATTTTCTTTCAAAAAACATACAATAAAGACAAGCAGCTATATCCCTAATGGAAAAGGGAATAAAAAAAATAAAATAAACAATAAATGGAATATTTTTAACCCTCAATAAAAATCTATTTTTAAATGAATGATAGTTGATTGTGCCTGGCACCTTTTTTCTGCTTTGAGGAATCACCTGTCTTTTGTGATAGGCTACTAAATCTGGGAAAAATTTAAATCTATAGCCATATATTAACCCTCTTATTGAAATATCGGCATCTTCTCTATAAACAAAAAAATCCTCATCAAGATACTCCTTCCTACCATCAATAGTTATTGCAAGATCATTTAAAACTTTTCTATCCCAAATAGATAGAGCTCCACTAACTCCTCCCACAAAAATTTCTTTTTTATATTCTGAATTATCTTGCCTGGCACTTCCCCTATCTAAATGTCTTTGAAAGGGAGTCCAATAAATACCTGCAGAATCGATTAAATTTGTAAAATTAAATTTTTCATCATATCTCATAAGTTTTGGTACTGGTATTATTGTGCCTGGCACTTTTTTTATAATAGTTGATGTTTTATACAAAAAATCTTCTGGCAAAATGACATCTGGGTTAAGAAAAATTATATGAGTTCCATTTGAAATCTCAATTAAATTATTAATTGCCCTTGAAAAACCAATATTTTCGCCATTTCTTTTTATGAAATAAATACTCTCACTAAATTTTTCCAATACATCAAGTGTTTTATCTTGTGAATTATTGTCCCATACGTAAACTTTAAAATTTTTGAAATTTTGATTAAATAAAGATTGAAGACATCTTTCAATATATTTTTTACTGTTAAATGTTACGACTAAGACATCAAAAGAAATTTCCATATTATAAATCAAGTAAAATCTTTATTGCAGATTCCCTTTCTTTAGTAATTGCCGCCACCAAAAAAAACTCAGATTTATTTAATTTCATATAAGGTTTATCCATAATAATTACGTCATTATACTCATTCTTTTTTATTAATCCCTCTTTAAATACCTTATCCATAATCATTTCGAACATACTCTCATAAGTATATGGTTTTGGAGGCAATATATTATTCATTTTCATTAAATACATTCCCGCTCGCCAACTAAATAAATCCACTAATTTAAAGAAATCTATTAATTCCTTTCTACTTCTTAGTTCATATTTAATATCATCTTTAGAATCTGCTATTTTTTGTAAAATATCATTTATTTGCCCGATGTCAAACGGAGTATCAAATGGCGGAACATTTTCAAGTAAATTTATTCCCCACAATAACACCCCAATTCTTTCACTTAGCCAAAAGCATTTTTTACACTCCTCTTCCTTCCATGTGAGAGGAGATAAATTAAAAATATCATCAAACTCATTATCAAATTTTTTACCATAAATTTCAAAAAGGGGCTTTTCAAGAATTTTTAAGATTTCATTTTCATTTTTTTCTTCTTCTAAAAAAGCTCTTCTATTTAAAATTGAATAATATGCTATTTTTTTTAAAACAAGTTCAACCTTCTTTATCAATGCTCACATTCCCTATTTGAATGTTCACAAGGTTCATACCCTTTAATCTCACCACTTAAATAAGCATCCACGACCTTTTCTGCATCCCCTACAAATCCAGTCACAACTTCTATGCCAAATCCTAAAAACATATCAACAGCCCTAGGACCCATTCCACCAGCTATAATAACATCTGCTCCATTCTGATGTATAAATTGTGGAACAACACCTGGTTGATGATTAGAATAAAATGGATTTTCCACTACTTCATATTTTCTACCCTCTTTATCACCAATTGTTATGAAAAGATAATAGGGACATCTCCCAAAATGCATACTTACCTTACTATTTTTACCCTCATTGTTTTCTATCGCAACAGCAATCTTTTTCATAATTTCCTCCATTTCTATAATAAAGACGAAATATTATACCATACTTCTTCATACTTTCTTATAAGTGGACTACCAAATTCATTTAATGTTTTTAACTCTTTTAAACTATTTGGTATATCTTTAGAAAACGGTATTCTGCCTGACACCTTTATTTTATTTATCCTACAAAAATCTTCAATTTCATTTGAAAGATCTAAATTAACATCAAACCTATTTATTACAACAGTTGATTTAATTTTAAAATGTTCTGTCAATTTCCATATCCTTTCAAGGTCATGAATAGAAGACTTCGTTGGCTCAGCAACTATTACAACAAGGTCTGTACCAGTTATTGATGATATTACAGAGCAACCAATACCCGGAGGTCCATCAATTATGAAATATCTTTTATTTGAAAAGTTATCCCTTCCAAGAGTCCTAATTTTACTTACAAGGCGTCCAGAATTTTCTTCTCCTGGTATTAAATTGGCGTGAACAAAATCTCCAAATCTTGTTTTAGAAATATAAAAATAACCTGACAATCTTTCTTCTTTTTGTATGGCACCAAATTCACAAAAATAGTAGCATACCCCACAATAATCACAGCTGGATTCTTTTATGACATATTTTTCATTTTCATTTAATATCGCATCAAAATTGCAAAGTTCAAAACACTTCCCACAGCCTGTACAAAGATCCTCATCAATTCTATATCTGTATCCACCAAAAAATTTTTCTTCTTTCAATACTTTTGGTTTCAGGACAATATGCATATTCGGGGCATCTACATCACAATCCATAATTAACTTATCCTCAACTATGGTGGAAAGATTTATTGCCAGAGTGGTTTTTCCAGTGCCACCTTTTCCGCTTACAATTACTATCTCTTTAGGTTTATCTGGCATTGTCACCTCCAAGAATTTTCTCCCAGATTTTTAAAAATTTGTTTTTATACTTTTCATCAATTTCCATTAAATTCTTACCCCTTGACCCTTCCCTTGCTATATTTATATCAAATGTGATTTTAAGCAAGACTTGAATCCCTTTTTCCCTGCAATATTCCTCTAATTCATCAATATTACCATTTACCTTATTTATAACTACACCGCATCTCTTTTTTGTGCCTGGCACCATTTCAACAACCCTTTTAAAATCACTTATACCATAGGGAGATGCTTCAGCCACAAATAAAATATAATCACTCTTTTCCATTACCGCTAAGGAAGGACAGGTACTTCCCGGTGGTCCATCTATAACTACAATTTCCGAATTTACATTTTTTAACACTTCTTTAATTAAATGAGTTGTTAAAGTTCCTCCAATATTTAATCTACCCTCTTTAAACTTTAATTTTTCACTAATTACACCATATTTCACCTTTCCAATTTCTTTTTTCTTTTTTAAAAGCGCATCCTCAGGGCAAACTAAAAAGCATCCGCCACAACTATGACACAAATTTTCAAAAATCAAGACAGAGCCCTTTAACTTCATTATTGCATTGTATTCACACAATTCAGCACATTTATGACACCCTGTGCATTTATCTTTTATCAATTCTGGTACTTCAATATATACAGACTCTTCTCTTTCTATATCAGGTTTTAAAAATAAATAAACATCAGGTTCTTCAACATCACAGTCAATAATTTCTATCTTCCCATCATATGAAAGGGCTAAAGAAGTTGAAATTAACGTTTTACCTGCTCCTCCTTTCCCACTTGAAACTGATACTATCATAATTTCCTCCTTGACAATTTCAGCGAGAGATTATACAACAGATTGTTAAATAAATCTAACTTTTTGGAGGAAAAATGAAAATAGCAATTTCAATCACAGCAGGTGGCACAGAAGCAAAAGTAAGTAGCAGATTTGGAAGATGTCCTTTTTTTATGATATATGACATTGAAAATGATGAATATGAAATTATTCCAAATCCAGCAATTAACTTAAGTGGAGGTGCTGGCTCAAAGGCAGCAGAAGTTATAATTGAAAAGGGTGCATCCGCAATAATTTCTGGAAATATTGGACCAAATGCTTATAGGGCACTTAAAAGTGGAAACATTGAAATGTATCTGGCAAATGACAGTGCAGATATTAAAGAAACAATAGAAAAGTTCAAAAACGGCGAGCTTGAGAAATTTGAAATGAAAGAAATGTAAATAGGTGCCAGGCACAATTTTTAATATTACAATTAAAATTACTAAAAGAATGTTTGGATTTAATTCAAAGGATAAACCGTTTGTGTGGCTTACCTCATAAAAAAGGTAAGCCACAAATCTCAGGCAGTTATTTTTTTCTGTTTTTCATTCTCTCTTTATATTCTTCTGGAGTAATTGCAAATTCCTTTTCAATATTTTCTCTAAAAACTGGACCGGAATTATATGCACAAAATGGATAAAGTTTTCCATTAGGCGCTGCATAATGAATAACACATCTCTTTACTCTTTCAACATCATAGTTATATGAATCCATAAAGTGCATACCAGCAACTAATAACGTCTTATAAGTATAAGTCCCATCATTTTCACCCCTACCAGCATTCTTATCAAGTAAGCCTTCAAGTGTTTGTAAAAACTTTTTAAATGTTAATCCTTCAGGCGCCTTATCTTCCCTGAAATATTTTTTAGCATCACTTAGCACGCTTGCACCACTAAAAAACTTATAAACTGACTTAAATCTTGCGTTTTCAAGTTTCCTTGCTTTTTTCTGCATATCATCAAGAAAATTTTTAATGTCTACAAACTGAGTAATTGGGGTTGGCCTTTTATTTTTATCAACAAAGAAATATGTTCCAATACCACATCCAGGATGACATGTAATAGCACATGTTCTTTCCCCTCTAAAGGCAGATACTAATTCACTAATTGGGGATGTAGCTGAAAGTGGAAACCAATCATCTTTGGTTGAATATCCAATCTTATTTACTTCATTTGCCATATCTGACAGGGTAAATCTCATTTTCTCTCTTTCTTCTGTAGAAATTCTACCAGTTAAAGCTACTGGCTGATAACTAATACCAGATGACACATCTATATTTTCAAGTGCAAACTTAAAGATTTCACCAACCTGATCGTCATTTACACCACCAACAATTGTTGGAACGTAAACTATCTTAAGCCCAGCCTTGCGAACATTTTCAATGGCTTTATATTTAATATCAAGTAACTTCTCACTTCCTCTAATTATTTTATAGAGTTCAGGTCTAAGACCATCAAACTGCAAATAAAGAGTATGAAGTCCAGCCTCTTTAGACCTCATTGCAAAATCATAATCGGCAAATTTTATCCCATTTGTTGCAGCCTGAATATGTGAAAAGCCAAGATCTTTAGCTGCCTTAACAATCTCAAACCAATCCGGATGAATGGTTGGTTCTCCACCTGCAAATTGAACGATCCTACCAGCTACAGGCCTTTCAGCCCTTAAAGTTTTTAACATACCAACAATTTGCTCATAAGTAGGTTCATAAATATAGCCCTGAACATTTGCATTTGCAAAACATATAGGGCAAGCAAGATTACATCTATTTGTTAGGTCAATATTTGCTAAAACTGTATGACTTATGTGAAGATTACAAAGTCCACATGAGTCAGGACAACCTGTAGCCTTTTCCATTGCCGGGTTTGAAACACCATCACCTACATCATAGTGCCATTCAAGTGCTCTTTTATAAATATATGCATCCGAAAAAACTACATCTGTAAATTCACCATGCTCTTCACATTTCTTCTCCATCAAGACCTTACCGTCACTCTCAAAAACCCTTGCTTTAATCTTTTTTCCGCATTCTGGACATAAAGATATGGTTTCATATGGAAGTTTGTTAGGAGCGTGTTTATAATTTACGCCACATAGAGTCTTCCCATATTTTTGTTCTTCTTTTAATCCCAATGTTGTTGGTCCCATTTTTTCTCCTTATTTTTTTAATATAACAACTTATTTTATTTTTAAAAGCAAGCTTGTCAAAACGTAACTGTTCCATAGAAGGGAACAATTTTTATTTTTTTTATATAGTGTACCATGTATATGGAACAGTATAGAAAACAAAATCCTACTGTTCCATTTAGATATTTTTCTTTATAACTTTATAATTTCTTAAAATATCGTGCCTGGCACCATAAAAATGTGAAAAATATGGAACAAAAAAAAATTTTTTGTTATTATGAGTTTTTATACTATCATCGCTAAAAAAGGTATGTCTGACAAAAAAAAGAAAAAATATGAAGAAGAAACCACGCAGATTTATAAACTCAGCGGATTAATGAAAAATGCTGTCAAGGGTGAAAAATCGCCTTCATTTGTGGTAATGGAAGGAGATGAAAAGGGCAGGGTAATCTATTTATCTAAAAACTATCTCACAATTGGTCGAGGATCACACTCTGATATTGTCATTCCAGATAAAACAGTAAGCAGAAAACACTGTTTAATAGAGGTAAACGGCATTGATGTGGTCGTCATAGACCTTGAAAGCTCCAATGGCACATATGTTAATAATGTCAAAATTAACAAAGCACATTTAAAGCCAGGAGATAAATTAAGAATAGGTAGCACACTTCTTAAATTTGATCTGGCTGATAAAGAAGACAGTGAATTTTTAGAAAATCTTTATAAAAAAAGTACTTTTGATGATTTAACATCTCTTTATAATAGAAACATCCTAATGGAAAAACTTAACCTTTTCTTTGAAGATACAGGAGATTCTCCACTATCGATTTTATTTTTAGATTTAGACCATTTTAAGAATGTAAATGACAAATATGGACATCAAACTGGCAGTGATTTACTCTCAGAAATTGGAAGAGTGTTATTGTCAAACACCAGAACATCTGACATTGCTGCAAGATATGGTGGCGAAGAATTTGTTATAATTCTTCCACATACTACAGAATCTCAAGCAACATATGTGGCTGAAAAAATAAGGAAAATAATTGCTAATTATCCATTTAAATCAAGGAATGGAGAAAAAATAAATATAACTGTAAGCATAGGAGTGGCTCAAAAGGATGAAAATTTAAATGATCCTGAAACTCTCATAAAATTAGCAGATAAAGCAATGTATTATGCGAAAGAAAGGGGAAGAAATAGGACTGTACTCTATAAATCTGATACCGAAGAATTTCTTACAGTGACACCTGAAGTGCTTGAGGATAAAACACCTCCTTTTGGATTTATCGATGAAACAAGTCATAGTTAATATTCTTAAGATAATCTGAGATTTCGCCCCCATTTAATTTAATAAATTTTCTTATTCCAGAGACATTAGAAATTTTAAATCTTTCAAAAAATTTATTTAGCACTTCTTCATCAAATTCATTCCTTTCAAAAAATTTAACCCTGAAAGGGTTTTTTCTCATTACTTTATAACCCCAAATGTGAAAAGTTGTGAAAATTTTATGAAGCAATATTTTCTCGGCATCATTTTTTCCTTCTGGAAATTCATAAAGAAACTCAGAAATTTTTTTAAATTTAATATCTTTTTGCAAAACGAAAAAATCTTCATCAACTTTACTTTTTATGAAATTTATAAGTCTGGAAATAGAAAAAAGCGTGAGAAGTGATTTCGTAGAAAAATTTTCAGTTAGAGTTGATGCTGTGGAGGACCTCAAAAAATAAAATGGTGTAGTTTTAGAATATTTTTCAAAAATTGAAGTGCCAGGCACGGCATAAAGTATTGAAGGCCCTATTAAAACTTTTTTATCAATAAGAAAAAAAAGAGAATGTAAAACATCTAAAACAGATTCTCCTTCAAGACCTAAAATCAGGTAAACCGTAGTAAAAAAATCAAGATTTACAATTTCTGGATAAATTTTTTCAAACATTTTTACATTTGAAGGTCTACCCATTTTTAACAAATTTTCCTGCCTGGCACTTACAAGTGAAATGTTTATCTCTTTAAAACCCGCTTTCTTCATAAGTTTTAAAACTTCAAAATCCAATTTTTCAAGTGGAATTCCATTTGTAGCGCATATTTCTATTCCCTTTAAAATCTTTGAATTTATAATTTTTTTTAATAGTTCTTTAAAATCTTTTTTAAAAAAAATCAAATAGTCATCTGTAAAATCAAAAATTTCAACTCCATATTTCTTTTTTAAAATCTCCATCTCTTTTAATACATTCTCAGGTCTTCTAAACTTGACATTTTTCCCATACTTAGTTTTAAGCGCACAAAATTCACAATTAAAGGGACATCCCCTATTACTTTCTATAAAAACATATTTTTTCTTCCCTCTTTTATATTTTTCTGAATTTAATGAAGACAAGTCCATAGGGTGAGAAATTTCAATATCATTTAGAAATATTTTTTCATTACACTTAATTTCATCTTCAACTTTATAACATAGATTCTCTACTTCTTCTATCTTCAACTCTCCATCTAAATGTTTTAAAAGTTTATAGAAGGGGATTTCACCTTCACCAACTATCACATAGTCAACATTTTTATCCTTTAAAATTTCTTCTGGCAAAAGCGATGGGTGATTTCCTCCAAGCACAACTTTAATTGTGCCTGACACCTTTTTTGTTATTTCTGCACATTTTAGAGATTCCCTATAATAGGGCGTAAAAAGAGATGATATTCCAACGACATCAGGTTTCTCATTTCTAATAATTTTTTCAATATTTTCCCATCTCTCTCCAAAATGGTAATAGTTTGAAAATAGCTTTATAGGGGATCTATCATCCTTTAAATAAAACTTTTCTAAATATTTAAACTCAAAAGGAATGGGAATTTTTATATCTTTATATCCAGTCAAAAAATCAAAAATTTTTACATTATTTATTCCTTTCTTAACTAAATATGTATAAATTAAAATGATACCTAAAGGAAATGTCCTGATTTTCGTTGAATAGAAATCCTCAATTGGAGTCTGAATTAAAAGAACTTTCATTTTCAGATCTTTTTAAATTCTATTTTCTGAAATCTATTTTTGATGGACGTTATAAAAATTTTTTCTAAATCTTCAGGAATTTCAATCTGTATTCTCATCTTTTCATAATCAATATTTTTTATAACCCCATGATTCTTATTTACTTCATATGAAATTTCTCCAAAATTTTCATAAGAAAACTGTATCTCAAATTTGCCAACAGGTATGACTTCTTTTAATTTTGAATTATCAATTGCCATATAAGCACATTTCGAGTATGCATCAATCAACCCTCTTTTGCCAAGTTTTTTACCCCCAAAATACCTGACAACAGTAACCAATGTATTTTTTAAATTTTTTCTCTTAATCTCCCTTAAAATTGGAGCACCCGCCGAATTTGAAGGTTCCCCATCATCTGAAAATAATTCTAAAATCTCTTCATTCTCAAAAATGACTGCACCCCATGCCACATGATTTGCTTTTAAATTTTTTTTCCTTTCTCCATCGACAAATTCTTTAATTTTAGATTTTTTATCCACATAAAAGGATTTTCCAAGAAAGATTGACCTTTCAACGTTTAACTTAGATTCCCCACCTTCATTTATTGTAAAATATTTAAAGCCCATTTAATAATTTACAAGTTTATTTTCTAAAAAATTTATATCACTATTATCTAATTTTCCATCACCATTATAGTCAAAGCATCCAGATAAAATCTTATCTTGAAGTCTATACCTCAAGCGCATAAGGGAATTTAAATTGTGCCTGGCACCATTACATAGCCCATCATTTGTAAACAGTGAAAGTGTCCCGTCTCCTATTATGGTCATTCCATACCACCAGGGTTTTCCCTTTTCAGGATATGCAGATAGTGCATCATTTATCCAGTCAACAAAGGCTTCTCCAAAACTCTTTTCATAGTATAAATCTATAAAAAAAGTTGAATCATACCACATTCCACCTGTTTTGGTGGTACCAATGGAAACAAGTCCACCATTTTTATTAAACAAAACTCTTCCACCTAAAAATCCCTCACTTCCCCTATATGAAAAATCACATCCTGAACATGTATAAAGCAGATAAAAGGCAGATGATGGCATAATATTTAAATAGTCATCTATTAAAACGTATTTAAATTCACTCTTGTTATTTTGATAAAACCCATGATTTATTGGAGAACCATGAGATCTCAGATAAACCATTTGATATGGATAGGTCATCCTGTTATTTTTATAGTCTTCTGCTGTACAGATATTTCCATTAACATCCTCAACTGGAGCATCCACATTTTTAAATCCAAACAAAATCCCAAGTTTTACCTTATCGTCATTTGTCATCCACTTCCAGTCATCATCAACATAATCAAGTGCCTTTTTAGAATTTAAAGTCTCACCTCTTCTGTACTCATACTCTTTTTTAAAGTAATCATTAAAGAGGGAAACATATTCAGAATAATCCTCCATATATCCCGGGGTTATCCTTGATACCCAAATCTCTGCAGGATTCTGTTCATCTTCAAATTTATCATATTTCCCATTGTTGGGTTCACACCCATCACAGCCTCCTATATCTTTCCATGTACCAGTCATGTCCATAAAAAATAGATCACATGGAAAATCATCATA
>JALULU010000153.1 GCA_027040585.1 Acidobacteriota bacterium
TTTTCTTTGAAACCTTTGCAGAAATAGCCACTATAGGTATACTACTCAACTCACCTGTAGATTTTAATCTCGTTGTGACCTCAAATCCATCTAAACCCGGTATGGCTATATCCATTAAAATTAAATCGGGTTTTATATCTTCTGCTTTAGTTATGGCAGTTAAGCCATCCTCAGCACCAAATACTTTGTATCCTCTGCTCTCAAGTAACGCCTTAACCAACCTAAAATTATCTAAATTATCTTCAACATAAAGTATTTTCTTCATTTCTATATTAACTCATCCAATCTTTCAAAAAAGTTATTATCCTCTAAATTTTTAAAAAAAACAATAATATCCCTCAAATTATCAGGGGTGACTTCCAACTCCATTTTTATCTTTTTTTCTTCAAAAGAATTTGGGTAGAATACCTTCAAGGATGAAGGATAGTTAAATCTATCTAAAAAATCAAAAAATTTATTTTTGTATTGATATTGTAGTGGAAAATCTTTACTTTCAAGTTGTTCTAAAACTTTTTCAGCCTTTTGAGGTAAAGATATTTTTTTGCTATTTAGTTCACCAAATTCTCTAATAATATCCTCAATTTTTTCTCCCTTTTTCCACAAATTAAATATATATCTAAAAAACTTCATTTCTTGATTAGTATTAAACCTCATATTTTTCGAAAACATAAACAAATCACCTCTTAAATTTTCAGGAAATTTTAAAAGGATTCTTAAAGCTTTAATTGAAAATTTTCCAGATGCTATATATTTTTTACAATCTAAAGGCAATAAATTAACAGAAAACATGAAATCTAAATCAATTTTATTGGGGTTCAATCCTATAATTGGATAAATCTCAGAATAAATAATATTTTTTTCATACCCGAGAGATAAAATATTTTGTAATAAATTAGAAATTTCAATTAAATTAAGGTCCCTATGTGAAATATTTTCAGTTATTGCCAATTTAAAATAATCAATGTCCTTATTTCTTTCGAAAAACAATATGGGAATCTCATTTTCCGAAAAGAAAATCCTTTTAAACCCTGTAAATGGAATGATATTCCCATCCCTTTTAAATACAAAAACAGGTGTAAGAACACCAAATTTTTTTATTGAAGTTCTTAAATTATTAAAATTTTCTTTTAAAAAAAAGGAGTAATTAAAAGGCGTATTTAATATTAAATCTCTTTTTTTTACTTTTATAAAACCCAAAACTATTCACCAATTATCTTTATGAGGACTCTTTTTCTTCTCCTGCCATCAAATTCGCCGTAAAATATTTGTTCCCACGGACCGAAATCTAACTGCCCATTTGTAATTGCCACAACGACCTCTCTACCCATTATTTGTCTCTTTAAATGTGCATCGCCATTATCTTCTCCTGTTTTATTGTGCTCATATCTTTCAATGGGCTCATGAGGCGCAAGTTTTTCAAGCCACCTTAAATAATCTCTGTGTAGTCCACTCTCATCATCATTTATAAATACTGATGAAGTAATATGCATAGAATTAACAAGGCAAAGCCCATCCCTCACCCCACTCTCTCTAATACATTCCTCCACCAAAGGAGTTATATTTATAAGTTCATACCTATTTTCAGTATTAAACCAGAGTTCCTTTCTATAACTTTTCATTCCTCCTCCTTAAATTTAATATTTTCCAAATAATATTTTTCAATTTCCTTTTTCATTTCCAATGCAGAAGAATACCTCTCATCAGGATTATGTGCTATTGATTTAGAAACAATTCTCTCAAGCTCACTATCAACACCTAACAAAAAATTTGAAAGTTTAAAAGGCTCTGATTTAACCTTATTTTCAACAAATTCTTTAACACTTTTTACATTTTTACTATAAGGTATTTCTCCCGTCAACATTTCAAAAAATGTCACCCCCAAAGAATATATATCTGCCCTCACATCTACAGATTTACCCAATATAACCTCGGGAGAAACATATTTTGGCGTTCCCCTAAATTTGTCATCTGGATTGAACAGAGAAAACATTGCCTTTGCAATTCCAAAATCGGTAATTTTAGGGATATTTTCATCATAAGTTACAAGAATATTAGCAGGCTTTATATCTAAATGTATTATATCTTTTTTGTGAGCAAAATAAAGTCCATCCAATACCTGTAAAATTATGGGAATGGCAAATTTCAACTTCATAGGTGATATCTCTTTTATCATATCTTCAAGAGAAGAGCCTTCAACATATTCCATAATTATAAAATATCTCATCTCTCCATCTTTTGAATCTTCTTTTAAAATATCATACAACTGTACAATGTTTTGGTGATTTAATTTTGCAAGCAACCTTGCCTCTTTAAAAAATTCTTTTATCTTCTCCTCATCCTTTATTCCAGATATCTTTTTTAATTCTTTAACTGCGACATCCCTATCTAAAATCTTATCCTTAGATAAATATACAACACCAGCCCCACCTCTACCCAATTCTTCAATAAGTTCATATCTCCCTGAAATTACATAACTTGAATCAAAAAGATCAATTACTTCATCATCGTTTCTTTTTTGACTATTAAAGATATCTTCCACCATTAATTTAGGATTAGTCTCAGAGTAAATTTCTAAATCTTTCTCCATCTTTTCATAGGAACTTTTTTCACTTAGCAGTTCATCCAATAAAAGAGGGCCGCCTTTTTTAGAAAAAGCTATACTATCTATAATTTCAGCACGTTTTAAAAACTTTATAGAGATATCTCCAAGCTTAAGTTTAAAGCATACCTTCCCTGTCTCCATTAAAATATCAAAGTTATCTGTTTCATATAACTTTTTCTCATAATCCTTTAGAAATTTTATAGCCCTTTTGCTAAACCCATATTCCATTAAAATATTAAGCTTCAATAACAATTCCTCAGGATTTTTTTTCTCATCTTCCACTCTATCAATTACCTCAAGAGCTTTTTTATAATTTCCAAGAGAAAGGAATATCTCAGCACTTTTTTTATAATTCCCCAGATTTAAAAGGATATCAGCTGCTTCTCTATTTTTTCTCTGCTTTAAAAGAACTTCAACCTTCTTTTTCTCTTCCCCTAAAATATCGTAAAGTTCTTCAAGTAACCCATACAAATCAGGGGAAGTTAACTTAACACCTTCCCTACTTACACTTCCAAAAAAACTTTTAGAAGGGGTTCTCTCTACCTTAATTCTTTCAATTTCTTCAATTACTGTCCTCTCAAATGTATTCGCAAGAGATGTCTTAAAAGAAACACCTTTCTCCCCAACCAGATCAAGGGGAAAGTCTTTTAATGTTTCAAAAGCTTTAGAATAACTTCTATTTTTAAGATAAAATTCAAACGTATTTTTATAAATTTTCTCCATTAGTCCAATATCATTGAATTTATCAGGATTGGGTTGAGATGCATGAAAAATCTTCCAGAACAATTTTCTAAGGAAACTTTTCCTTCTCCACTCTTTTAAAAAAGGTAATATATAGCCAAAATAAAGGTCATAAACTTTTGTATAATCCCTACTATTTTTGAAATCATCTAAATTCAAATCTTTAAGATAGTAAAAAGCTTTTAATTTATTGTTTTTCAACAAATATAAAAACCCTAAAAGTAACCTGTCACCCCTTAATCTGGCACTTTTAATTAACTTGTTTACCTCCCTCCTTCTCATTTTCGTGGCACTTAAAATATCTTCTTCATATTCATCCAGATTACTGATTTTTTTGCCAATTCCAAAACAATTAGAAATGCTCTTTGACACATATAAAAAAGCAAGAACAAAGAAAATGGAATCAATCAAAATACTCCAATAACCTGTCTTAACAAGATATTCACCAAAAATTTCTAAAGGCAACAAATTAATTTTATAAATTTTAAAAAAGGGATAAACCTGCTTTGTTAAAAATGAAGGATCAAAAAGAGTAAAAAAAGAAACTATCAGAGAGAAAAAAAATAAAATGAAAAGAAACAAACTAAAAATAAGATTTAATATATAAACCAAATATTTAAAAATTTTCATATTAAAATATCACATATTCAGTTTTTTAAAAATTCTTTCAGGAATTAAACAAATAATCAACATTAACCATCGCCAGAACCACTTCGTATACTTTATGTCCTTACCTTTAGATATGGCCCCGTAAACATCTCTGGCAACCTTTTCGGGGGTAGATGTAAGCATCGGGGGTAATTTCATATTTTCTGTCATTTTGGTGTCAATAAATCCAGGCTTAACAGTTATCACTTTTACACCTGATTTAAACAATTTATTTCTCAGCCCTTGAAGATATATAGCAAATCCGCCCTTTGCAGATCCGTAAATGAAATTAGAGCCTTTCCCTCTATCACCTGCAACTGAGGAGAAGCCAACTATAATACCTTTTTTTCTCTCTTCAAATTCAAGAGCAAATTTATTTATAAAAAGAACAGCATTTAAATAGTTAACTCTCATAATTCTATCAGATTCTTCCAAAGAGTTAAGTGCTATTTGGTTGTCTCCTAAATACCCTGCTACATATATTAAACAATCAACATCTTTATATTTTGTAAAGATCTCTTCAAATTTTCCCACATCGAGAATATCAAAGGGTTCAACTATAACATTTGAATTATAACGGGTTTTAAGATCATTCTCTTGTAATTCTAACTCACTTCTATCCCTGCTCAATAAAATTAAATCATTACCCTTTGAAGCAAGTAGCCTTGATAATGATTTTGCGACATCGGAGTTGGCGCCAACAATTAAAAATTTCACTCCATCAACCTCCGCCACTGGTTCGATTGAAATTTATTTTCAGGATCAACCCTATGTTTTAAAGATTTAAACATCTTAAATGAATCTCTATAGCCATTTAGAAAGATATCTCTACCCATTCTGCTATCCTTTGATAAATATAACCTTCCACCATATCTAAAAACAATTTTATCAAGATTCGTTGCCAATTGCAATGTTTCCTTACAAACAGGAAAGTCAAGCGCTAAAGTGTATCCCTCCATAGGGAAAGAAAAGGGGGCTTTTTCTTTACCAAAAAGTTTTAACACAGCAAGGAATGAACCATAACCAGATTTTGAAATTTCTTCTAAAATTTCTTTTAATCCATCAAAACTTTCCTTTTTGGAAAGCACAAATTGATATTGAAAAAAGCCTCTCTTCCCATACATTCTGTTCCAATTGAGTATGGAGTCTAAAGGATAAAAAAAACTGTTATAATTTACTTTCTTTACAACTATTTTTCCAATCTGCTTATTGTAATACATAGAATTGAAAGTTTTTATTGATAATCTGTTCAACACAAAGGAAGGTAGAAAAAAGGGAACGGATAATTTTTTATCTCTTTTTTGAACTAAATTTTTATCATCACTATGTTCTCCAAGCATCAAAATAGATCTACCTAAATACTTTCCCCTTTTTAAACAATCTATCCAGGCAACAGAATATGTATAAGAGTGATTTTCTTCAAACAAGGAAAATACTTCTTCAAGATCCTTTGCCTTAATCCCCTTATAATCTATATTTACCGAATTTATTTTTTTTAATTCAATTTCTGCATCTAAAATTATTCCAAGTAGCCCCATTCCACCAAAAGAATACCAGAATAATTCACTGTTTTCTTCTCGTGAACAATTAACTATTTCACCATTTGCAAGCATCATTCTGAAAGACTTCACACAACTGACAAAAGAACCTTCCTTGTGGTGATTCTTACCATGCACATTTGAGGCAATTGCTCCCCCAACTGTTATAAATTTTGTTCCTGGAGTTATTTTTAAAAAATAACCCCTCTGAATAGCAAAATCAAGAATTTCACTTAAGGAAACGCCAGCAGTAACTTTCAATAGATTCTTCTCTTCATCAAACCCAAGAAAATAACTAAACTTTGAAAAGTCTACTACATACTTTGCAAGAGAACTATCACCGTAACTTCTTCCCAATCCCCTCGCAATTAATCCATTTTTTCTTCTTATAATCTCTTTAAGATTTTCTTCCCTTTTTATATATGAGACATCAGCTTCTACAGTAGGATACAACCCCCACCCTGAAAGCGTTTTCTTCATTTTCCATCTCCCTATTCATTGTCAAAATTAAAATAATTGTCTCAATTAATTTTATATGATAACATTTTTTAACTTGTTGAAAATAAATTTGAGGTTGTTATGGACATTTTTTCTAAGGATACAGAAGAAATATTTAATGAGATAAAAAAAGGTAACAGAATAATTCTTTCACGCACAATAACGCTTATTGAAAATGGAAATCCCTTTGGAACGGAAATACTAAAAACTGCATTCCACGAAACTGGAAAAAGCATCATCATCGGTATAACCGGAGCACCAGGAGCTGGAAAGAGTACCTTAGTAGATAAGTTAACCACAGAAATCAGGAAAAAGGGAAAAACTGTAGCAATTATTGCAGTTGATCCCACAAGTCCATTTACCGGTGGAGCAATATTGGGAGATAGGTTGAGAATGCAAAAGCATTCTATAGATGATGGTGTTTTTATTAGAAGCATGGCCACAAGGGGAAATTTAGGGGGACTTGCATCCTCTACTGACGATGTCATCACACTTTTAGATGCAGCAGGGTTTGATTATATAATTGTTGAAACCGTTGGGGTTGGTCAGGATGAAATAGATATTGTTAAGAGTGCTCATCTATCCATTGTTGTAATGGTTCCTGGAATGGGAGATGATATCCAGGCTATAAAAGCAGGAATTATGGAAATAGCTGACATATTTGTTATAAACAAATCTGATCATCCAGGTGTTGAAAAAATTGAACAGGAGTTGAATTTTATTCTAATGCTCTCGGGCAAGCCAAAAGAAGAATTACCAGAAATTATAAAAACAGTCGCTACCAGTGGAAAAGGTGTCGATCATCTATTCAACACAGTAGAAAAGAGAGGAAAAGAATTGCTTAGCTCAAATAAATATTCCAAATACCACAAGGAACTTTTAAAAGATAAGCTTGTCCGCCATATGAAAGAAAAACTTTTTGAAAAATTTAGAACTAATGTGGGGTTAAATATTGAAGAAGAGGTTAGCAAAATTTTAAATGAAAAGAAAAGCCCCTACCAGATTGCAGAAGAAAAAATTTCATCCTTTTTGGAGAAATGTTATGGAGACTAAATTTTTGAAAATAGATCATATAGGAATTGCAATAAACTCACTTGAAGAAGTCTCAAAACTTTTTCCTATTATCTCAGGAATTAAAGATGTAGAAATGGAAGACATTTCTGAACAAAAGGTGAAAGTTGCAATGTTTAAATGTGGTGAGTCAAAAATAGAATTTTTAATGCCAACATCTGAAGATTCACCAATATCAAAATTCATAAATAAAAAAGGGAATGGAATTCACCATATAGCCTTTGAAGTAGAAAATTTAGAGGAAAAATTAAAAGAGTTAAAAAATTTAGATATAAAATTAATTGATAAAACCCCAAGAAAAGGTGCTGGGGGTAAAAAAATCGCATTTATTCACCCCCACTCTACAATGGGAATTTTAATAGAACTATGTGAACATATATAGGAGGTAACATGAATAATATTAAAATAGGTATAATCGGTGGCACTGGACTCTATTCCATGAAAGATTTAACCGATATAGAGGAAGTAAAAGTTGAAACTCCCTTTGGAGAGACAAGTGATAATTACATAGTAGGAACATTGGAAGGTAAAAGAGTTGCTTTTCTTTCGAGACACGGGAGAGGTCATAAATTTATTCCAAGTGAAGTAAACTATAGAGCAAATATTTATGGATTTAAAAAACTTGGTATAAAAGAAATAATCTCCATTTCATCTGTAGGTTCTTTAAAAGAGGAACATAAACCTCTTGACATTTTAATCCCTGACCAATTTGTGGATCTCACAAAAAAAAGAAAATCAACCTTTTTTGGAAATGGTATAGCCGCTCATGTCCAATTTGGAAATCCTACTTGTTCGGAATTAACTTCCTATGTGGAAAAAGCTGCCAAATCTCTTGAAATACCTATTAAAGTTGGTGGAACTTATGTAAATATGGAAGGACCTCAATTTTCTACAAAAGCTGAAAGTAATATGTATAGAACTTTTGGGTTTGACATGATTGGTATGACCTGCGCTACTGAAGCTAAATTGGCAAGAGAGGCTGAAATATGTTATGTGGCCATTTCATTTATCACAGATTATGATTGCTGGAAGGAAAGTGAAGAAGAAGTTAGCGTTGAATTAGTTATTCAAAATCTGCAAAAAAATATTGAAAATGCAAAGAAACTTATTAAAGAGACAGTTACTCTCCTACCTGAAGAGAGAAATTGTGCATGCCACAATGCACTTAAAGATGCAATTATTTCAGATAAATCCTTAATTCCACCTAAAGTTAAGGAGGAATTAAGTATAATAATTAAGAAATATTTAGAATAACATTAGTGAGGTTAAATATGGACTTAGTAATTGTAGGATCAGTAGCCTTTGATACGATTAAAACGCCTTATGGCTTTGTAAACAGAGTTTTGGGGGGATCAGCCACTTATTGTAGCATATCGTCGAGTTTCTTTTCTAAAGATGTAGGTGTTGTAGCTGTTGTAGGTGAAGATTTCGACAACAAATACCTTAGATATTTTTTAGACAAGGGTATCGATATAAGAGGGATTGAAAAAAGAAAAGGCAAAACCTTCTTTTGGGAAGGGGAATACTCAGATAATTTAAATGATGCCAAAACTCATAAAACTGAATTAAATGTATTTAAAGATTTTAACCCTACTCTTCCCGGGGAATATGAAAACTGTAAATACCTCTTTCTTGCTAATATTGATCCCGATCTACAAAATAAGGTCATTCAAAAGGTAAAAAATCCCAAATTCATTGGCTTAGATACCATGAATTTCTGGATACAAAACAAAAAGGATTCTCTCTTAAATGTTTTAAAACAGATAGATCTTTTGTTTATAAATGAGGGAGAAGCAAAACTTCTAACTGAGGAATCTAATACAATAGTAGCGGGGAAAAAAATTTTAGAATTGGGAGTAAGCAGGGTTTTAATCAAAAGAGGAGAATATGGGGCAATTTTAATGGAAAAGGATAATGTCTTTTTGATCCCAGCTTTTCCACTTGAAAAAGTAATCGATCCAACTGGCGCTGGAGACACATTTGCCGGGGGATTCATGGGATATTTAGCAGCTACTGAAGATAAATCATTTGAAAATCTAAAAAATTGTATTCTGGCTGGAACTATCATGGCATCTTTTAACATTGAAGACTTTTCCATAAAAAGATTAAACTCCATTGGCTTTAGCGAAATAAAAAAAAGGATGGTAAAATATATAAAATCAATTAGTTTAGATGGAGAAAAATTTTTAAAACAAATTTAACTCTTTTATATCTTTAATATATGATATAATGAAAAGGGTGGATGTATGATAGATAAAGATGGAATATTACAGAAGCTGACAAAGGGTTTAGCAAATTCACTTGAGGAAAATTCTAAACTAAGGGAGGCTTTAGAGGAAATTTTAAGCAATGGTTACGAAGTTACCATATTTAGATCCCCTTCTAATAAAGATATTTCTATTGAAATTAAAAGGCACTCAAGGCTTAAATTTAACCTAACACATGATGACCAGGTATTTCTAAAATCAATAAAAATAAAAATTGACGATTAATTGAACATTTTTCTCCATTTCAAATCTAACTATATGTAAGGCTAAAAAAGAGGTGAAAAAAATGAAAAAATATTTAATTTTAGTTTTATCGCTTTTAACATTTTTCACCATACTTTTGGCAAATGACTCCTATTATCAACAAATACCAAGAATAAGTTATGTAAAAGGAAATGTCCAAATAGAAGATCAAAATGGGGGGTGGAGCAATTGTAATTTAAATTTACCTGTTATTCAGGGAAATAGAATAGTAACTGGGCCTGACGGAAGAGTTGAAATCGAATTTGATGATGGTTCTGCTTTCAGGGCAAATTCTAACAGTGAGTTTTTTATTGCAGTTTTAAGTTCAGATTATGAAAAAATTGAAGTTGTTTCGGGAAGTTTTATTTTAAAGACAGTTTCTGATATAGAGTATGAAACAATATGTTCAACTGGAAATATTCTCGTTAAAGAGCCTTCAAATGTTAGAATTGATGTTAAGAGGAGTGGTGAAATCAAAATTTTCGTGAGAGAAGGTAGAGCATTTTTTAGAAATGAATTTCACGACAAAAGAATAAAAGAAGGAAGGGGATTATATATTTACAACGGAGGTCGTGAATATTCAAAGATTTACTCTCAAAATCTTGACGATTTTGATTTCTGGAGCGACAGAAGAGATTCAAGATATACTTACAGTGAATCAAGGAAATATATACCATCTTCTAATATTTATGTTGGAATATATGATTTAGACCACTATGGCAGATGGGTCTTTTTAGATGATTATGGGTATTGTTGGTCACCTGCGATTTATGATGCCGAATGGGCACCATATAGATATGGATACTGGAGATACTGTAACCCGTGGGGATGGACATGGATTTCCTATGAGCCCTGGGGATGGTTACCCTATCACTATGGTAGGTGGTTTTTTTCATCTGGCTTTGGCTGGGTTTGGATTCCCGGACGCCACTGGGGGGTATCCTTTTGGTCACCCGGTCTTGTAAGATTCAGTATATGG
>JALULU010000154.1 GCA_027040585.1 Acidobacteriota bacterium
AGGGAAAAATTATAACCAACGATTTCAATTTAAATAAAGTAGCTCAACTTAGGGGTGTTAAGGTATTAAATATAAATGAATTGGCAAATTCTTTAAGACCTGTGGTTTTACCTGGAGAAGCATTAAAAGTCTTTATACTGAAAGAAGGTAAAGAGGAAAACCAAGGAGTTGCATATTTAGATGATGGTACAATGGTTGTTGTTGACGAAGCAAAGTCTTTAATTGGAAAAACGGTTTTAATAAATGTGACAAGTGTTCTCCAAACAACAGCAGGTAAAATGATTTTTGGAAAAGTCAATAAAATTCTGGCTTAAACAGTATGTTAAGAATTGGAACTGGTATAGATTTTCACAGATTTAATGTAAAAAGAAAATTATTTTTGGGTGGTCTTAAAATAAGTGATAAAAATGGATTGGAAGGTCACTCAGATGCAGATGTTATTATTCACTCAATATGTGATGCTCTACTTGGAGCCATATCTGAAGGAGATATAGGAACACTGTTTCCAGATAGTGATAACAGATGGAAGAATAAGGAAAGTAGTTATTTTTTAAAAGAGATTTTAAAAAAAATACGTAAAAGAAATTATGAAATTTTAAATTTAGATATAACTGTAATATCTGAAAAACCAAAAATAAGTAAATTTAGAAAAGATATAATTAAAAGTCTTTCTGAGATAATGGAAATAGATGAAAACAAAATTTCATTAAAAGCAACAACTACTGAACAAATGGGTTTTATTGGAAGAGAAGAGGGAATGTGCTCACTTACTTCCGTCTTATTGATTAATAAAAAAATAGAAAAATTTCTGGAGGATAAAAAATGAGTAATGAATCCAAAAATCCTTTAAAGGAAATAATTCAACCCTTTATTGATTTTGCCAAAGTTCCAAAGGTCTTATGGGGTGTTAATATCTCTTACATGATAGAAGGAATGGTCTATTTTGGAATGCTCACCTTTTTAGTTATATATTTCAATGACTATGTTGGAGTAAATGACAAAATTGCAGGATGGATGGTTGGAGCCTTTACAGGTGGTATAACCCTTTCAATGTTATTTTTAGGAAGCGTAAGTGATAAAATTGGAATTAGAAAAGCACTGCTTTTAGCAATGATTTCAATGTTTATTGGTCGTGTAATATTCACTTCCGGACCATATGCTTTTAAATGGGGTGGTGGCACCCATTCAATGTTATTCTTCATTTCATTATTGGGCTTACTGTTTGTAGTTATAGGTTATGGTATGTATCAACCTTCTGCATATTCTGCAGTTAAAGAATTTACAGATGAAAAAACTTCAGCAATGGGCTATGCAGTGCTTTATGCCGTAATGAACTTAGGAGGGTTTCTTCCAGCAATAGTTTCTCCTCCAATAAGACATTGGTATAAAAATTTGGTAATAAATAAATTAAAATCAGCAGGGGTACATATTAACCCTGAAATACACTATGGAATACCTGGCGTTTTCTGGTTTTATGTGATTTGTACGTTTATAGGAATAATTGTTCTACTTATATTTGTAAATAAAAAAACCATTCAAATGGCACTTGAAGAAAAGAAAAGAAAAGATTTAGAAAAGGGAAAAACTTTAGAAGAAATTAAAAAGGAAGAAGAAAGTAAAAAACCAAGAAAAAGAACCTTTATGGAATATTTAAAAGAACATCCTCTAAGAGATAAAAGATTTGCATTCTTTATTTTTATTTTAATACCTGTACAAACACTCTTTGCTCACAATTGGTTAACTCTTCCTCCTTATGTGGATAGGGCTTTGGGACCAATTGGTAAGAGTTATTTAGAAACATTTGTTAATTTGAACCCCATATTAATATTTGTTTTAACTCCACTTGTAGCAGCAATAACAGCTAAAAAAGATATATTAAAAATGATGATATTGGGAACATTTGTAATGTCTTTACCTACTTTTTTATTGGCCATTGGTCCTTATATATCAACATTTTTAGCATATATAATTATTATGTCAGTTGGTGAAGCAATGTGGCAGCCAAGATTTCTACAATATGCGGCAGAGATAGCACCTCCTGGAAGAACTGGCGAATATATGGGAGTGGCACAGTTTCCATGGTTTCTAACAAAGATAGTAACTTCTCTTTATTCTGGATGGTTTTTAATGAAATTTTGTCCAGAAAATGGTCCTAAACATACCCAAACAATGTGGTTTATATATGGATTAATTGCTGTTTCGTCTCCAGTATTTTTACTTTTAGCTAAAAATTGGTTAAGAAAAGGAATGAAAGATAAATCTCCAGCTACTGCTACTAATTAAAATTTAAATAATTAATTTAAAGTAGTAGTAATAAGTGTTGTTAGTTTTTTAATAACTGAATTCTACTTGGTATATCAATACTTATTAATAGGTAAAAACTGTTAAAAATATTGTTAAAAATTCTTTAAAAACTTTTGAGATAAAAATTTTAGATAAAAAATTAACAGGTTTTAATCACTTTTTTAAACTTATTTTATAAGAGATTTAATTTTTTCCACAAGAATTTTAAAAGAGGAATCTCTCTCCATTTTTTCCTCCACTTTTCTGATGGAGTAGAGAACTGTGGAGTGATTCTTACCGCCAAATTCTTTTCCAATTTTTGGGAGTGAATATTCAGTTAATTCTTTACAAAGGTACATAGCTACCTGCCTTGGTTCTGTTATATTTCTTGCATTTGATTTAGATGTAAGTTCAGAGACTTTCATTCTATAGTAATCAGCAACTATCTTTTGAATTTTTTGAATGGTAATGATTTTCTTTTCAGGTGAAATTATATTTGAAAGAGCTT
>JALULU010000155.1 GCA_027040585.1 Acidobacteriota bacterium
AGTTGAACAATCTTGAAGATATAACAGTTGATGAAAATTATTCAGATTTATGCGGATATACTGAAGGTGAACTTGACAAATATTTTAGTGAATATTTAAAGGAAGCAAATAGATATGAGGTAAGAAAATGGTATAACGGCTATTCATGGCTTGGAGAAAAGGTTTATAATCCCTTTGATATACTTTTGTTTATAAAAAAAGGACTTAAATTTAAGCCCTACTGGTTTGAGACAGGGAGTCCCACATTTTTAATAAAGTTAATGAAAAGGGAAAAGTATTTTATACCAGAGCTTGAAGAAATTGAGGCAACGGACAGTTTACTTGGGAGTTTTGATGTATATACAATGAAAATTGAAGCCCTCCTCTGGCAGACAGGATATTTGACAATAAAGGATACAGTACCAATGCCAGATGGAACAAGTTTATATCTTTTATCCTATCCAAATTTTGAGGTTAAGAGAAGTTTTAATGAATTTGTAGTGGAGTATATTTTAAGTGAGAAGCCAGGGACAAGGAGTGTGTATAGAAAATTGCTTGAAGGAGACGTCAATGGTTTAATTGAAGATTTCAAATCTCTATTTTCCTCAATTTCCTATACAAATTTTACAAAAAATGAGATAGCAGGTTACGAGGGATTTTATGGAAGTGTGATTTATTCCTTCCTTTCATCCCTTGGAGTTGATTTAATTGCAGAAGATGTGACAAATAAAGGTAGGATTGATTTGACAATTCTCATTCCAGATAAGGCGTATATAATTGAGTTTAAGGTTGATGCTAAGGAGGAACCGCTTAAACAGATTAAAGAGAAAAAATATTTTGAAAAGTATAAAGACAAAGTAAAAGAAATTTACCTAATAGGAATGAATTTTAGTAAAGAAGATAGAAACTTAAAAAATTTTAAGTGGGAAAGGGCTTAGTTTTAAAGAAAAAAAATTTTCGGGGGACAGACCTCCATATTAATTATATTTAAAAAGTGCCAGGCACCATTTTTTTAATTTTTTCTAATTTTTTTTAGGGACAGACCTCGACGTGTGATGTAACAGGTACAAAATAAAAAAAGTGTTGCAAAATTAATTTTTTATATTATAATTTCTATTCGTTTTTTTAAGGAAAAAAAGAAAAGTCAGGAGTTTTAAAAATGGCTAAAAAAAATAAGGGAAAGTCTGAAGCAAAGGGAAGTAAGCAGAAAAAACTTCCTCCATACGATAAGTGCATTGTAAAATGCGCCTGCGGTAATACTTTCGAAACCCGCTCAACCAAAAAAGAAATTCATCTTGAAATATGTTCAAACTGTCATCCCTTTTTCACAGGGAAACAGAAATTGGTTGACACCGCTGGTATGGTTGAAAAATTCACCAAAAGATATGGTTCAGATTACACCGAAAAGATCAAAAATAAGAAATAGGTAATGTCCAAATCTAAAAATCTATCAGAAGAGGAAATCTTAGTAGGGGGGCAGGCTGTTATTGAAGGAGTTCTTATGAGAACTCCTTCTGCATATGCTGTTGCAGTGAGAAATCCCGAAGGTGAAATAATTGTAAAAAAAGATCGGGAAATCAGTTGGTTAAAAAAAAACAGATTTGTAAGACTACCATTTATCAGAGGTTTTTTTGTTCTTGCACAGGCACTTAAATTGGGTATAAAAGCCCTTAACTTCTCCGCCGAGATTGCACTTGAAGAGGAAAAAGAAAAAAAGAAAAATAAGAAAAAAGATTCTTCCTTTGGTAAATTAACATTAATTTTTTCAATTTTAACCTCAGTTGTTCTTGTTATACTAATTTTTGTTGCAATTCCATACTTTTTAAGCAGCCACATACTCTCTAAAACATACGGCATAACAAACAAAACAGTAATTTCAGATAAATGGCTTCTTTTTAATCTTTTAGATGGGGTAATCAGGGTTATATTCTTCCTTGGTTATATTTTTATTATTTCCCTGATGAAGGATATTAAGAGGGTCTTTGAATACCATGGCGCTGAGCACAAAGTGGTTAATCTCTGGGAATCTGGAGAAGATTTAACAGTTGAAAATGCTGTGAAATATACGAGATTTCATCCAAGATGTGGAACAAGTTTTTTAATTTTTGTAATGATTATTTCAATCTTTATCTTTACCTTATTTAAAATCCCTACAAATTCACAAAGTCAAATTGTCTACTGGTTATTTAAAATAGGAATCAGGGTACTTCTTTTACCGGTAATTGCAGGTATATCCTATGAGTTTATAAGGCTCTCTGCAAAATATAAAGATAACAAAATTTTTAGACTTTTTATACTACCTGGACTCTGGCTTCAAAGAATAACCACTCAGGAACCGTCAAAGGATCAACTTGAAGTTTCTTTAAAGTCACTTCAGGAAGCCCTTGAACTTGAGAAATCCCACTTATAAATAAAAAAAACGAGGAGAAAATGTTTAAGAAATTGGAAGAAATAGAAACACTTTATAAAGAATTAAATGAAAAAATGATGAATCCAGAGATAGCAACGAATCCCGATGAATATCAAAAAATTGCAAAAAAAGTTAAAGAAATTGAAGATATAGTTAAAAAGTATGCAGAATATAAAAATCTAAAAGAAGAACTTGAGGGTGCTAAAGAAATACTTAAAGAAGAAAACGACCCCGAAATGAAAGAGATGGCACAGATGGAAATAGCTGAACTTGAAGAGAATATGAAAAGATGTGAGGAAGAATTAAAAGTTTTACTGATTCCAAAAGATCCAAATGATGAGAGAAACGTAATTTTAGAACTAAGATCTGGTACAGGTGGCGATGAGGCAACACT
>JALULU010000156.1 GCA_027040585.1 Acidobacteriota bacterium
CACTTCCGGGAATATACTCAAAGGGACAGATATTTACCATGGAAATTTTGTATCCCTTTAAAAATCCATCCCTTACATATTCATATTTTTTAATAGGGTAAGGATTTGAAGAAGAATATATTTCAAAATTTGGACCTCTATCTTGAGAAGGAAAATTTGAAATTGTTGGAAGAGGGTAGGGGATATAATTTACCTTTATTCCCTTACCAATAAGTTCCCTCCCCCCAAAAGATATTGAGTAACTATCAACCAGATACCCATAAGGAACAAGAACTTTCACAGGGTAAATTGGAAGAGCAGGATTTCCCGGCTTACCAACAACAAAACATCCATTTAGTGATATATCTACATATCCATTTGAATTGTTTGCTAAAATTGGTTTTGTAAAATTAAAATTTAACTCCTTATAATTTGAAGCAAAAGAAAAAATTGAAAAAAGAAGCAAGGAAAAAGTAAAAAGAAGAAAAAACCTTTTCATAAAACCTCCAATTAAAAATTACAAAATACTTATATATATATTGATAAAATTAGAGTTTTGTATGAAGATATTTAGTTGAAATTATTCGATTTCATTTAGAACTTTTAAAACATCACTTCTTGTGAGTAGACCCACAAGTTTTCTATTGTTTTGCCTATCCACAACTGGTATTTGATCCACATTGTGGAGTATCATTTTATTTAAAGCCCTCATTAAGGTTTCGTCAGGGTATGTAACTATCAATTTAGATTGCATTACATCTTTAATCTGTTCTGCTGTTTTATCTTGAAACATAAGTTCCCTAACTTCATCCTCAGTAACAATTCCTATCAAATGGCCTTTTCTGTTTAAAACAGGAAAGGCATGATGATTTGTTTTAGCAAATTTTTTCCATATTTCACCGACTGTTTCATTACTATATGCTTTCACAACATTTTCTTCCTTAGTCATCACATTTTCAACAAGTTTAAAATCAAAGGGAATTACTTCCATATCCACTTTTAAATGCATTCCATTTTCAGTAAATTCCTTTGTATCGATAGTATCCGGAGATAAAAACCATGAAATACCGTCTGCAACAACACATGCAAACATTAAAGGAAGAATAATTTTATAATTTAAAGTCATTTCAAAAAGAATCACTATGGCAGTAAGTGTAGCTCTATTAACCCCTGACAGCATAGCAGCCATACCAACAAGTGCATATGCTCCTGGGCTTGCGGTAAAGTCAGGGAAAAAATGATGTACTACATATCCAAAAGAACCGCCAAGCATTGAACCCACATATAATGTTGGAGCTAAAGTTCCACCAGATCCGCCACTACCAAGGGTGATGGAAAGGGTAATTATTTTTAATATCACAAGTAGAGCCATTAACCCAAAAAAAAGTTTGCCAACAAGAGCCTTTTCAACAATATCGTACCCATTTCCAAGTATTTGAGGGAAATAATAACCAACCAAACCAACTAACAATCCACCAATTGCAGGTTTTAGATATTCAGATATTTTTAATTTTTTAAATTGTCTTCCAAACCAGTAAAAAATATTTATAAAAAATACCGATAAAATACCTGCTATTAGACCAAGCAGGAGATAAAATCCAAATTCTACAGGATGTTTAAATGTATATTCAGGTATTGGAAATGCAGGGTGATTACCAAAATAATATCTCGAAATAAACGTTGCTGAAACAGTAGAAATTATAAGGGGGACAAATGACCTTGTTTTAAATTCAAATAAAAAAGTTTCAAAAACAAATAGTGCTCCGCCAATGGGTGTGTTAAATGCCGCAGCAAGTGCAGCAGCCGCACCACAACCCACCAAAATTCTTTTCATATAGGGCTTAAATTTAAACACCTGTCCAAGGGAAGAACCAAGTGTTGCTCCAATTTGAATTAATGGGCCCTCTCTTCCTGCTGCTCCACCTGAACCTATACATATACCAGATGCTATTGCTTTAACAAGGCCAACTTTTGGCTTTATATTTCCTCCTTTAAATAAAACTGCTTCTATAACTTCAGGAACGCCATGTCCCTTCGCCTCTTTAGCAAAAATATTAACAATAAAAGCTACCAGTAATCCCCCAATAGCAGGAGTTATCAAAACCAATAAGCCAAGGTGGTTACCCACAATATTTACATCTTTTAATGAGAATCTATGATAAAAAAATATGTTTTTGGAAATTGCAAGTATATATCTTAAACCTATGGCGCCATAAGCGCTAAAAATACCTACAGGTATTGATATAAGGCTTAATTTTAACATATCCCTTCTTTCAATTATTTCAAACTTTTGCATCATTTTGAAGGGTAATAACTTGTTTAGTTTAAGTAAACGTCTACTTTTCATATCAATTCAAACCCAATTAAATAAAATATTACAAAAGGTAATTTTAAATAAAAATATTTTTAAAACAAGGACTTTTCATATTTTTTAAAATGAATTGACAATAAAATTTTACTAATATAAAATCCCCAATTTTATAAAGGGTTAAGTATGGAAAGCAGTTTAAAAAAGTCAATTAAATGGATATTAGATAATTTATCTTCAGAGGGAAATTTTGAACTTTTTAGTATAGATGGAAATAAAATTCCCGATGCAATAGCAATTGATATGGATATGGATGGCACCTATGAGATAGTCTGTTATGATTTTAATGGAGATGGAGAAATAGATAGGGTTGAATATTATAGCAAAAATAGTAATAGGGTAAGAATTAAATAAAATTAATAAATACTTTCCAAATAATTGTCTATTCTTATTTTTTCATTTTCTTTTCAATATACGGGGTA
>JALULU010000157.1 GCA_027040585.1 Acidobacteriota bacterium
TATTAGCACTATCTTACATATAAAATCAGAAATGGGGATAGGTAAAAACTCAATAATTTTTAAAATGGGATAAATCAATGTAAAAATAAAAAAGTCCTTAATCTTCAAAAGTCAAATTACCCGAAAAAGATTAAATAAAAAACTATCAGATATACAAACTTTTTTCAAGCATCCCTTAAATCCTTAGAAAAAATCAACCCATCTTCAAGTGGAGATTTATAGTAGTTATGCCTTATACCAATCTTTAGAAAACCATTCTTTTTATAAAAATTTATCGCCTTGTGGTTTGAAGCACGTACCTCAAGAAAAAGTTTTCTTATCCCCATTTTTAATAACAAACCTTCAACATAATTTAGAAGTTTTGAACCTATTCCTTCTCTCTGAAATTTTTCCCTGACAAAAATATCATATATCTCAGCCTCATCTAACACAATAGACAAAATAATTCCACCAACTATTTTTTTATCAACAACGACCTTCAAACACAAAAAATTATCGCTTTTGTGAAATAAATCAAAATCGGGATAGGGAATTAATCCCAATTCACTCAGGATTTTATTTATCTCTTTTATATCATTTAGATTTATTTTTTCTATTTTTATCACTTAACTTCTTCATTGCGTCAGATGGTCTTATATAAAATCCATCCGTTACTTCAATTTCTTTCAGTCTATTTTCTTTTAATCTCTTTAAGATTTCAGCAATTAAAATATCAGTTAAATTTGTCCTCTCTTTGAAAACAACATTAAATTTTGAAAGTTTTCCTTTTATATTTTCAAAAAAATCGCTGTTACCTGAAATTATCAAAAGGGTATTGTCTACATCTTCTATCAAGGATTTTATGTCTTCAATTGGTATTGAGAGATATTCACTAATTCCAATTAACTCATTGCCATTTTTTTTAAACAACTTAAAATATACCTCACCTCTTCTTGCATCAAATAATACCCCAACGTATCTATAGCCAACACCACTATTTTTTAATGCCATAAGACGAAGGCCATCCATTCCAAGTGGATTAGTTCCATTAGCGTAAGATAAAGATTTCACTGTAGATATGCCAATTCTTATCCCAGTAAAACTTCCTGGTCCAGTAATCACTCCAAATAAATCAACATCCTTTACATTAAAAGAACCCGCACGCAAAATATAATTGATACTATTTAAAATGGTTTCTGAATGTGTTTTAGGATAATTTAAAACAACCTTGCTTATATTTTCACCATCGAAAAAGGATATTTCAAGTCTCGGTGTAGTTGAATCAATTACTAATATTTTTTTATCCATAAAACCCCAAAAAGTAAATCAGAAAAAATACACCAAAAATCAACCTGTAATATACAAAAATTGAAAAATCTGACTTCTTAATATAATCGAACAAAAACTTAAGTGCAAATAGACCCACGACAAAGGATATGACAGTTCCCACAAAAAAGGGTAAAGCAAGATTATGTAGAAAATATCCCACTTTTCCGGTTGATGTTAGTTCTTTATAATACTCATAACCCTCAAGAAGTGTTCCCCCTAAAACAAGAGGAACAATCATAATAAACGAAAATCTTGCCGCTGCTTCCCTTTTTAACTTTCTCAGAAGACCGGCAGAAATTGTTATTCCAGAACGGGATACTCCTGGAATCAGAGCAATTGACTGAAGCAAGCCAATGAAAATTGCATCCCTGTAATTTATATCTCTAAGTTTTCTGTTGTTTTTACTTACTCTATCGGCATAAAAGAGGACAAATGCAAATAAAATCAAGTTTACACCTGAGACAATTGGATTTCTGAAATATCTTTCAATATCATCCTTAAAAAAAAGTGCAATTATGCCAGCAGGGACACAACTTATTGCAATATTTATTCCAAGATGAAAAATTTTACTATCTTTTTCTTTTCCAAACACTCCATAAACTGAATTTTTGAAAATATCCAACAAATCCTTCCAGAAAAAAAGTATTATTGCCACTGTTGTACCAAGATGAAGTGCAATGTCAAAGGCAAGTGGAGATTTTTGCCACTTAAAAATAGCAGGAACTAAAATTAAGTGGGCAGAAGAGCTCACTGGAAGAAGTTCTGTAAGTCCCTGAACAATCCCCAAAATCAATGCATGTAAAACATTCACTCTGAAATCCTCCTATATTTGTACTCATTCCATATTTCCTTTAGCTTAACTATTATCTCTCTCCTCTTTTTTTCTTCAACTTCAGTTTTAGAAAATCTCACCATATCACACAACTCCACCATTTCAATGATACTGTCTACATGTGCCATTTTAAACTTTTTCCTGATAAGAAGATCTCTAATCTCCTCTTTTGTCATACCCTTAATTTCAATCCCAACTGTAAAAAGCAAAATATCGCATATAAACGTGTAAACCACTTCAAAAAAACTTTTTGTTCTATACTTATCTATATTTTTTTCAACGTTTTCAAAAAGGTCCTCAATTTTTCTTTCTAATTTCACTTCATAAGGTACTGCTCCATCTCCCCTCTTTTTTCTAAAAAACAAAAACAAAATAAAAAATAAAATCAACGCTAAAACCAGTATAATAGTAATTTTTAATTCTTGCTCCTTACCCTTTTTAATCTTTATCTTTTTATTAGTGTATTTAGGGACAGAGGAAGAAGTCAATCTACTTTTCATAACGTTAAAAACAATAGGTTTTGTTGATATGGAGATAAATTTTGACAGGAAAGGATTAAAAAATGAAAAATTTATAGATGGAAAAATTACTTTTCCACT
>JALULU010000158.1 GCA_027040585.1 Acidobacteriota bacterium
TCTATTTCATTTTTATGTGGAGTTTCAATAATCGGCTTCTCACAGGAACCTTTAACAACACATTCTTTTGTAAATAGAAACATTGGTATTTTAATTTTAACCTTTATTACAACATACCTTGACTTCTGATTGGGAAAAGCACTTTTTAAAAAGGTCTCTGAAATATATGTTCCCCTATTTCTTATGCCTTTTTTAACCTCTATATCGTCTTTTGTCAGGATAAACCCAAAAGATTTTGCCATTTCATAGGTCTTATTTATTATAGATTTTTTATCTTTGTGCATAAAATTATATGCTTCATCATCAAGGTTGTTTTTAAAGGTGGATACATCACTCATACCATTTATGTAGAGATAACCGGTATAAGCAAATGACAACAAAATTATTATTATTACAAAAATGAAAAGTTTTCTCATATGTTAACCTCCATATTGTTAACTTCAATAAAATCATAAACCTTTTTACCAACAATTTCATATAAAATTAACCCTCTCTTTAGAAATTTTTCCTCAAAATGTGTCCTTTTAAAATTTTTAGGGATTTTTCTAAATTCATTAACTTCCAATCGATAAACATTATTAAACATATAATAGGCTTCATTTATATAATGTTCATTGTCTGTAGCAATGGTAATTTTTCCACCTAATTTTGTAGTTCTCAATATCTCAAGGAAAAATGGATTAAAATACCATCTTCTTCTCCTATGCCTCCTTTTTGGCCAGGGATCTGGATAGAGGAAAAAATATTCATCCACAAAATTATCAGGAAAATTAAAAGATATTACAGGTATTGCATGCCTTCTAACTATAAGTAGATTCTTTAAATTCTTGTCTTCAGCTCTTTTAACAGCAACTTTAAATCTTTTGTTGACTATTTCAAATCCAATGTATTTTTTATCTGGATTTTTCTCCGCTTCACTAATTAGAAATCTTCCTTTACCACACCCTATTTCAACAACCCTATATCTGGCATTCTTGAACCAATTTAGCTCATTCTCAAACAGTTCATTTTCCTTTTTCCATTCCTTAAGAAATTCCTTTTGAAAAAGGTGGTTAAATCTCCCACTAACAATATCTAAATCTACTTTTTCTATATCAGATTTAATCTTCATACAGTCTTTCTTCAAGAATTTGACAGATTATATGAATTAAAAATATATGGCATTCTTGAATCCTCGGCACATCATTTGAGGGAACGGAAAGTACAACATCAGAGATGTTTTTAACTTCTGACACATCTTCTCCAGTAAATGCCGCAGTAAAACAACCTATTGATTTTGCAAAATTTAAAGCGTTTAAAATATTTTTTGATCTCCCACTTGTGGAAATTCCAATAAAGACATCCCCCTTTTTAGCTATTCCCTCTAATTCCCTTTGAAATGAATAATTAAAGGAATAATCATTTGAAGTAGCACTCAACAATGAAGGATTTGTACCAAGTGAAAATGCGCTAATGGGTTTTCTCACTTTATAAAATTTGCCCACAAGTTCAGCTGTCATATGTAAACTATCAGACATGCTACCTCCATTTCCAGCAATAAAAATAGAAGCACCTGACAAAATTTTATCTTTTAAGGTATTAGTTAAACTATTAATCTTCTCCTCGTTGTTATTTATAAATTCTTTGATAACCTTCTGATGTATTTCCAAAATATCTTTGATCATATCAATTTAAATTAAATCTCCTTTTAATTTCTCTTTGAAAACGTGGCAAATAAATCATATCAAAAGTCTCTTCTTTTTCCGGGAAAAATTTCAAAGCGTAGTTTTTAACCTCTTTAACAATCTTTTCAGCTTCAAACAAGGTCAAACTTTCTTTTGTCTTTATTACATAAAGAGCATAATCACAGACTATTTGTATCTTTTTCTGATTTAATTTATCCTCTTTTAACTCTTCCTCAGAAAATTTTTTTTTCTCTTCGTCCATATCTAACCTGGAGGCCACCTAAAAAATCTTCCACCCAAAAGATGAAAATGTATATGATATACACTCTGGCCTGCACCAAAATTTGTATTTAACACAATTCTATAACCTGAAGAGTCAATTTTAAACTGTTTAGCTATATTTTTAGCAACTATAAAGATTTTCCCAATAAGATTTATATCATCTATTTCAATTTCATTTAGTGAACCAATGTGTTTCTTTGGGATTATTAGTATATGAATAGGCGCCTGTGGATTTATATCCCTAAAAGCAAGTATTTCATTATCTTCATACACGATTTCAGCACTTAATTCCCTTTTGACCACTTTACAAAAAATACAGTTTTCCATTTTTTTTACCTTAAATTAAATTTTATTCAAATTTTTCGTAAAAAAAAATAAAAAAAATCGTTATATATATTGAAACCTATTTTTTAAAAAAATTTTTTTATGGAGGTATATATGTTTAGTGTAGTAAAGAGTGGTGCAACTTTAGGTATTGAAGGTTATATTGTTCAGGTAGAAGTGGATTTATCAAATGGGAAACGTGCCACAAATATGACAATTGTGGGACTACCCGATACAGCAGTAAAAGAAAGTAGAGAACGGGTTTTTTCTGCCATTAAAAACAGTGGGCATACTACTTTAAAAGAAAATATTGTAGTAAATTTAGCCCCAGCGAATCTAAAAAAAGAAGGTTCCTCTTTTGACCTTCCCATAGCCTTAGGCGTCCTTGCCATAAGTGGAATTCTCAGCAATGACCTTTTTAAAGATTCTCTATTTATTGGAGAACTTTCTTTTTCAGGCAAGATAA
>JALULU010000159.1 GCA_027040585.1 Acidobacteriota bacterium
AACTGGCTTGATAAAAATAATTTATTATCCTGGAGAAAAAAATGGAGAAAAATAAAATATTTAAAGCAAAAGAAAATGATTATATAATGTTTATTACAAAAGCGAACATTGCTTTTTCTGGTAGATTAGTAAAATTAAAGGAATTAAAGGATGAAGAGATGATTGTTTTAAAACCGTCTGAGAATAGTCCTCTATGGATAGTTGTAAAAAAAGATTTTATAAAAGAGTTTAAAGTATTAATTCCTGGAGGTGAAAAGTGAAAAGGCTTTACTTTCTTACAATTTTCCTTTTAGTTTTTATATTTTTTATTTCTGGCACAGGTATTAGGAAAGTAAAGGTCATTAAGTTGCCAGAACTTTATACATCAGATGGGAGGTTTGTTGTATTTGGTAAGAGGATAATATCCTATGAGCCAAAGACCTTTACACTTAAGTCCTTTGACCTTTCTGGAAAACTTATAGGAAAGAAGGTCATTAAGGGAGAGGGACCCGGAGAGATTTCAGCCTCCCTTGGTACTTACATCGTTCCATTTAGAAAAAATACGTTTTTAATCATTGAGAGCATTAAAAAAAGGTGGGTGAAATACGATAAAAATTTAAACTATTTGGGAGAGGGTTTTTTACCTTCTTCTGTTACAGTTTTAAAAGCTTGGGGAAATGTGATTGTGGGTGGAGATGTTGGGATGGGAAAGGATTACACCCTTAAAATCTCTTTGGTTTCAAAGGACCTTAAATCTTCAAAGGTTATATTTTCAGGGGATGTAGGTAAATTTACTGGAAAAATTGACCCCAATTCCACATTTGTTAGTCTTGACCTATTTGGGAATCTGATAGTTTTTGGCTATGGAAATGGCAACAAAATAACCCTCATAAATACATCTGGAAAGGTTGTAAAGGATGTAAAACTCCCTGAAATAAATCCATCGTCATACAGCGAAAAGGAAAAGGAAGAGATGATGAGCCAACTTCCTTCAAATGTAAGGAATTATTTTGTTATTGACAAATATCCTAAGATTTTTCAGGTTTTGTTTCATGGGAAAGATGAAATTGTTGTTGTTACAGGGGAAAGGAAAAAAAGTGGATTTAGAGGATTTCTCTACAATTTAAGAAGTGGAAATGTTAAAGAATTTATCCTTCCAGAAACTGATAACCTCTTCTTAAAGCAGGGTGGTAACTACTGGGGCATAAAGGAAGGGGATGATGGATGTATAATAACAGTTTTTAAGATTGAAGAGTAAATTTCCTTCCCTTTGGAGGTTTTTATGAAAAGGGTAAAGTTCTTTTTAATCTTTTTACTTCCATTTTTAATTACAACAACAGTAATGGGGCAGGAGATTATTAGAAATTTATGTAAGAAAAAATCGCTCATGGAGGAAAAGCTTAAAAATTATAAAGAGATAATCAACATGGATTTAAAGATCCTTGATGGGAATGGGAAGTTGTTAAATGACAAAAAGAGGAAAAAGGTGATAAATATACTTGAGAAAAAAAGGAGAAATGAGATAACACCCTTTAACATCTACTTTATACACTACTACAATTACACTGTTAAGGACAATGAGGATAGCTGGATTATAACGGCAAAGTTGAAGGATAGGTACAGAAAGTATAAAGCTGAAGAAGGGAAGTATGTGGTTTCCAAAAAAAGTGGCTACTTTAAGGAAGAGTATACTGACAGCTTAAACTCAAGCATATTTTTAAAAAATCTTAAAATTCACTTAAAGTATGGGGAGATAGAAAAGGACATTTATGCCCCTGTGTGGATGGAAATGGAGATAGACTCCAAGAAGATTTTTGGGATATCAAGGGTGGTAAAAGCTGTTGCAATCTATAGGTATGAAAGGATAAAATAGTTTCTCTTAACTCTTTTGGAGTATCTGGATGAGATCTGTAAGGCCAGGCTTTTTTAAATGGTTGTCTCTATTACTTATTTTTATCTTTTTATCCATTACCTCCTGTAAGAAAATAAGTAGTGAAATTAAAAAAGATAGAAAAAGGATAAAAAAAGAGGCTAAAGTAACAGAGAGTTCCTTAAATAAATCAGTTGTTTCAGTTGTGGTGTGTAAAGCTAAGAGGAAAAATCTCCCTTTAAGTATAACCCTTAGTGGAATAGCCTGTGTCAGGGAAAAGGGGGAAATTTTATCCCCTGTAGATGGATATGTGGATAAAATTTTTTTTAAGGAAGGGGATAGGGTAAGGAAGGGGGAGCTTGTTATAAAGCTTAAAAATAGGGATATTGAACTTGCCCTTAAAGTTGCCAAAGCCAGAAAGTTAAAGGCAATGGCAAAATTTGTTGTCCTTTATAGGTCAATGAGTGATTTATTTGGAAAGGATAAAAAGGATAACGAAATAAAAAAGGGGAAAGAAGAATATGAGAAGGCTTTAAAACTCTTTAAAGAGGGTAAAATTGATAGAAGAAGGTTGGATGAGGTTGAGGACAGATTTTTGGAGTCTATGATTAGAAATGGGGGTTTTAGGGAGGAAGTACAAAGAGTAATTTCTGGACTTACAGAGGCTGATATATATCTTGAGAGGGAGAGGATTTTATATGAGAGGAGATTTATTAAAGCTCCCTTTTCTGGAACAATTTCAGAGGTCATGGTTTCTCCAGGCAGGAGGGTTTTAAAGGGGGATGGGTTGTTTAAGATTGTAAATCTAAATTCCATGTTCATAAAGGCTGATATACTTGAGACGGAACTAAGTAAGGTAAGGAAAAGAGAAAGGGTAATAATAAGATTTCCTTCATTTCCCAAAAAGGTTTTTTTTGGGAGGGTCATTGGTTTTTCCCCTGAAGTAAATGAAAGGTACAGAACCGTTACCCTTTTAATTGATTTTAAAAATCCGGGGTACATTTTTGATGGGATGAACTGTGAGGTGGATCTTATTTGGAAGGTACTTAGAAATGTTGTTGTTGTGCCTCGTAGGGCAATAGTTGTTAGGTCTGGAAGGCCACTTCTTTTTGTTGTAAGGAACAATGTAGCCCTCTGGAGATATGTTCAAATTGGAGAAGGTAATGATAGGGAAGTTGAGATAAAAAGCGGGGTAAATGATGGGGAAGATGTGGTTGTTGAAGGGCAGATGACCCTTTCACATCAGTCAAAAGTAAAAATTGTAAAAAGGTGGTGAAAAATTTTAACCCGGGTTTCCGTTAAAAAACCTGTTGCTACCCTGATGTTTTTTGTGGGAATTGTTTTACTGGGTATTGTTTCCCTTAAAAGGTTGACAATAGACCTCCTTCCATCCATTGGATACCCTGAACTTGCCATTTATACGACCTATGAAGGTGCATCCTCACAGGAGATTGAAACGTTTATAACAAGACCTCTTGAATCTGTGCTTTCATCTATATCCGGGGTAAAGAGGATAACCTCAGTTTCAAAGGAGGGGCTTTCGGTAATTACCCTTCAGTTTTACTGGGGAACGGATATGGAATTTGCCTTTTTGAAGGTAAAGGAGAAGGTGGAAGATGGAAGGAAGCTTTTGCCCAAGGATTGTCCCTCGCCTCTAATCCTTGACTTCAATCCATCCTCAAGGCCCATTGTTGTAGCGGTATTAAGCACAGGGGGAAGTCTTACTGAGACGAGAAATACAGCCTTACATCTCATAAAACCAAGGCTTGAGGAAATAGAGGGCATTTCAAGGGTGGAGGTGGTTGGTGGTGGTAAAAGGGAGGTTGTGGTTCTCCTCAATCCCAAGAAGCTCTCCCTCTATTCAATTAGTTTTTCTGACGTTGAAAGTGCCCTAAGGGGTTGGAATCAGATGGCTTTGGGGGGAACGGTTCTTAAGGATAGAATAAGATATGTCCTAAAGGTTGAAGGGGAGATTGGGGATCTTGAGGATATTAAAGGAATCCCTGTGAAGTACACAGATAGGGGGGTGATCACAGTTGGGGATATTGGAAGGGTTCAATTTAGGGAGAAGATAAGGGAGGGGGATGTCAGATACAACGGGAGAAGATGTGTTGCATTGCTAATTTTCAAAGAGGCTGGAGCTAACACTGTGAGTGCCACAAAAAGGTTGAGGGCTGGGTTTTCACAACTTGAGAGGGAATTTAAAGGGATTAAAATAACTGTGATAAAGGAGGATGCAGGGCTTATTGTAAACTCAATAAATTCCCTTAAAAAGTCCGTTATTTACGGTTCACTCCTTGCCTTTTTTGTCCTCCTCCTCTTTTTACAAAATCTAAGGGATCCCCTTTTGGTTTCAGTTGTGATACCAATTTCTGTGATCTCAACATTTGTCTTAATGTTTTTTGCCAGGGTCAACATAAACATAATGTCCCTTGGGGGACTTGCCCTTGGGGTAGGGATGTTTGTGGACAATTCAATTGTTGTCATTGAAAGTATTTACAGAAAGAGGGAAAGTGCTGATATCTTTTTGGCTTCAATAGATGGGACAGAGGAAGTGGCATCTCCAATTACAGCCTCAACCTTAACTACCATCATAATCTTTCTCCCAGTTTTATACATCTATGGGGTAACGGGAAAACTTTTTAGGGATCAGGCTCTTACAGTTTCCTTTTCCCTCATCTCTTCCCTCTTTGTCTCAATCACCCTTTTGCCCTCCCTCTACAATCTCTTTTCTGGAAAAGGATTCCAAAGAGAAATTGAATCTGAAAAAATGGAAAGATCTAAACCCCTTTCCATAATCCACACCATCTTTTTAATCCCCCTCTATCCCTTTCTCCTCCTCTTTAAACTTTTGAGGTTTCTTGTAAGGGTATTTCTTCTTATCTTAAAATTTTTAAAAAAAATTTTTTTCCTTCCCCTTTTGATACTATTTAAGATTTTTAACTTTTTTTACGGATTTTTTGAGAAAATCTACCACGCTTTTTTAAAGATATTCCTTGAGAGAAAGTACCTCCCACTGATTCTTTCAATCCTTTTAATTTTTTTGACAGTTAACTACTACAAAAAGCTCAAAAGGGAACTTCTTCCAGAACCCCACACCCCAAAAATTGAGGTTGAGATTTTTACCCCTTCAGAGTGTGGATTTAAAGAGACTGAGAGGATATCGGAAGAGATTGAAGGTAAAATAAAGGGAATTGAAAATGTAGGTGGGGTTTTTTCAAGGATTGGAATCACATCTAAATTGGGGGAAAATCCTCAAAAATCTTCAGTGAACAGGATTTCGATGTTGATTGGAATAGGAAATATGGGAAAAAGGGAAGAGGTGATTCAAAAAATTAGGGAAATTCTGAAGAAATACCCCTTTTTAAAGTATTCAGTAAGGGGAGAAGTTGATGCCCTCTCAAGGTATTTGAGATTTGGGGAGAGTTCCATTGAGATTAGGGTCTACTATCGCGATTATAGAAGTGTAAAGGGTGTTTTAAGTGAGGTTTTAAAGAGGTTGAGGAGGATAAAGGGACTTGTGGACGTAAGGTCAAACCTTGAGGAGGGGAAGCCCCTTCTCCTTTTAAAATTTAGGGAGAAAAATTTAGAACTCTTTGGGATTGATAAGAGGACCATAGCCAATTACATAAGGGATTCTTTAAGGGGAAGGATTGCAACAACTTTAAAGAGGATTGGGGAAAGCTTTGACATTGTTGTCTCAACGGAATTGAGGTATAAAAGGGATTTGGATAAGCTCCTTTCAAAGCCTCTAAATTTTAAAGGGAAAAGAGTAAATCTTTCTCAACTCATTTATTTTAAAAAGGAGAGGTCCCTCAGGGAGATTTTTAGGGATTCCGGGGAGAGGTACTTCTCGGTCTTTGCAAATCTCTCAGGTGTTAAACTTTCAGATGTTGTCCCTAAAATAAAGAGTACCCTTTCAGAGATTTCACTTCCAGTTGGTGTCAGGCTTGTAATTGGTGGAGAGGAGGAGGAAAGGGAGTTTGCCTTTAAATCCGTCAAAGAGGCTGTAATCCTTGCCATGATTTTGATCTATATGGTAATGGCTGCCCAGTTTGAAAATCTCCTCTATCCCCTTATCATAATGTTTACTCTTCCCATGGGTTTTTCAGGGGCTTTTCTCTTCTTACACCTTTTTAAAGCCACATTAAATGTAATATCTGGAATAGGTTTGCTGGTTATGGTCGGTATTGTTGTAAATGACGCAATTGTTAAAGTGGATTACACAAACAAGTTGATCTTAAAGGGGATGGATACAAGGGGTGCTTTACTTGAAGCCTCAAAGGTTAGATTAAGGCCCATTCTTATGACCACCTTTACCACAGTTTTCGGGCTTATTCCAATGCTCCTTTTAAGGGGAGAGGGTTCTGAACTTCAAAGACCCCTTGCAATAGTCCTGATTGGCGGTTTACTCTTTTCAACATTTTTGACACTAATTTTCATTCCAGTACTTTATGAGTGGGTGGCTAAAAAGATTTTGGGGAAGAAATGAGGTTTTTTGTTAAAAGACCTGTACTCTGCATGATGTTTTTTATGGGGGTTTTGTTACTTGGGATTTATTCCCTTTTAAATACTCCCATTGAACTTGTTCCCTCTGAAAAACTTCCCCATCTTACCATAACCGTTTCTTGGGAGGGCATGCCACCGGATCTTATCTTAAAAAGGGTTGCTATCCCCATTGAGGAGGAGGTGATGCAGATAAAGTGGGTAAAGGGGGTAAAGACCCACTGTGAAAAGGGCGTAGCAAGGATTGAGGTTGAATTTTCGTGGGATGCCCATATGGATTATGTTTACATTTTACTTAAAGAGAGGTTAAATAGGCTTAAAAATAACCTCCCAGAAGGTGTTTCCACCCCGGTTGTCTCCCCACTTGTGCCAGAGGAATTTAAGACAAGGCCCTTTTTGTCTGTTGCCATCTATGGAAATGGGAATATTCAGAGGATAAGGAGGGTTGTTGAGGATGAGATCTTGCCAATCCTGAGGGGAGTAAGGGGGGTTAAGATGGTTAAGGTATGGGGCGGAAGTGAGCCTGAGATAAAGATTCGTTTAGATGAAGGGAGGTTGAAGTTTTTTGGAATTTCCCCCTTTTTTGTAAAGGAGAGGATTTTAAATGGTTTTTTCAACATACCTTCCATTGGGGTCATAAAAAATGGGAAAAATTTCATTTTAAAAATTTCCAATCTTCCTGAAAGTGTTGAGGATATTGGGAATTTGGTGATCTTTAAAAGTGGTGACACCTTTGTAAGATTGAAGGATATGGGGGATGTATTTTTGGATTATGGAAAGATCCAGGAGGAGAGGAGGTATAACGGACACCCAGTTATTGGGATTGATCTCTTTAAGAGAAGGAATGTATCCTCTCTTAAGTTTTCAAAAATTTTAAGGGATAGGTTGAAATTTGCCATTTCAAGGTGTGAACTTCCCCTGAAAATGAAAATCATAAGGGATGAAAGTGGTGAACTTAAAAGGAGGCTTGGAAAACTTTTTAAGATTTCCCTTTTTATTCTTGGGATAATCCTTACCATTTTACTTCTCTCCACAAGGTCCTTTCTCTCGGGGCTTCTAATTTTCTCCTCAATATTCTTTTCCCTATTTTTTACAGTGATTTTTATCTACTTTTTTAAAATTCCATTAAACCTTCTAACCCTCTCTGGCTTTGCCCTTGGCTTTGGAATGTTTGTTGACAACTCAGTTGTTGTATTTGAAAACATTTTGAGAAAGAGGGAGGAGGGGCTTGACAGGTTTTCCTCTGCAATTTATGGCTCAAGGGAGATGATTTTCCCAGTTATCTCATCAACACTTACGACTGTCATAGTATTTTTCTCCTTTGCGTATTTTCAGGGAAGGTTGAGGATATACTACCTTCCCCTTGCTGAAATAGTAACCTTTTCACTTTTTTCATCAATTTTAGTTTCCTTTACCCTAATTCCAACCCTTTCAGTTTACATGGATTTTCCAACTTTAAAAAAGAAAAAGGGGAAAAATTTTAAAAGGATACTTTACTTTTTTGTAAAATGTCCCGCCTTTTTAATAGTTTTAGTACTTATTCTCCTCTACTTTTCAGGGGAATTGTTTTACAAAAGGGTAACCTTTGGGAAGTTTATATCGTGGTATTCAAAAAAGAGGATACACCTCTGGATTAAGTTGCCTGAGGGGACAGATTTTAGTGAGACAAAGAGGACAATCCTCCAATTTGAAAATCTGGTTTTGAAAAAGCCATATCAAAAGAAGGTGGATACCACAATTTTAAAAAATATGGCTTTTATGGAGGTCTCCTTTCCCGAAAAGGTTGAGTTTTCACCCTATCCCTATCTTCTAAAAAGGGAGCTTGTATCCCTTGCCACAAATTTTTCCGGAATAGCAATCTCAATATCCGGTTTTGATTTGAAAAGTTACAATTACCTCCCAGGAGGGATTTCAAACCTCCCCTACTCACTTGAGATAAGGGGTTATGACCTTGAAAGGTTAAACAGGATAACCCAGGGCATAAAGAGGGAACTCCTTTTAAATGGAAGGGTTGTAAACGTTTCAGTTTCACATGAAAGGAATGATTTTGTCAATTTTTTAAAACCAGATAGGGTTATCTACACCTACATTCCTTCCTTTAAAATCATGAGAAAATTCCATATCGATCCCTACAGCCTCCTTTTTTCAATTTACACCCTCATAAATCCCGGTGAGGTTGGGATAAAAATCAAGGTTGGGGGAAGGAAGTATCCCCTTGAAATAGTTTCTGGCAGTGGAAGGGGAGTGGAATTAAGGGATTTTTTAAACCATCAGCTCATTTCAGGATCTGGGGTAAGGTATAGGCTAAAGTATGTTGGAAAACTTAAGAAAAAAGTTGTTTCAGGTGGAATTGAGAGGATAAATCAGCAATATCTCTCCTTAATTCAGTGGGATTACATGGGATCCTTTGAAAGGGGAGAGAAGTTTGAGAGGAAAATTTTTAATGGTTTAAAGCTTCCCCCTGGATTTAAAAAGGTAAAGAGGGAGAAGATTTGGAAGATGAAAAGTGGGGAGAAAAGGGAGTTGAGCTTTTCAATTTTTGTCTCATTGATTCTAATCTACATTTTGCTTTCAATGTTATATGAGAGTTTTTTAAAACCCTTTCTCATAATGGTTACCCTTCCCCTTTCACTTATAGGTGTTTTTCTGGGATATGTGATTTCAAATTTCCCATTTGATTCAAGTGGCTACATTGGAGTTATTTTACTTTCGGGGATAGTTGTTAATAACGGCATTGTGCTTGTATCCCACATGGAGAATCTCCTTGGAAAGATGGACCTTTTAAATTCAGTTCTAAATGGAGCAAGTGAGAGAATAAGGCCAATATTTATAACTTCAGCCACAACCGTTTTTGGGGTTTTACCCCTTGTTATCTTTACAACTAAAAACCACATTGACATCTGGTCTTCCTTAGCCCTTTCAACAGCTGGGGGACTTACCACATCCACACTACTTGTGCCCTTTGTTATTCCCATGCTTTATTACTGGTTAAAAAGGGTTGGGTAAAAATTTAATCTTAAATGGTTTATTCCTTTTTAAGAAACACTGTTTTAAATTGCCGTGAGATTAAAAGTCTGTAGTGCCAGGTGCCTGGCACCATAAAAATTTTAAACTTAAATTTATAATATTGTTTTTTTTACGAATTATTTGAGGTATGACTTATTTTTGAACTTTTACCTTTTAATTTTTTTATGATTTTGCCGCTGTATTCCTTTCCTTTTTTTTCAAGTCTATTTTTATGTTTTTTACTTATCTTTCCCCAAAATTTGTAAAAATATTGAATCATTGAGACAACTGCAACTATTAAAACAATCCAGAGCATAATTTTCCCGAGGATCTTAATTATTCCACCGAACTTTGCCCCTAAAAGAAGGAGAGATATGGCTACAACCTGAAAAAACATTTTGACCTTACCTAAAATGGATGCCTTTATTGTGATTTTTTCCATAGAGGCAGCGCTTCTTAAACCTGTAACGGCAAATTCTCTTCCAACAATCACAACTACCATCCATGCCGGTACAATATGTAACTCGACAAGTGAGATAAAAGCCGACGATATTAAAAGTTTATCTGCGATGGGATCAATTAAAATTCCGAAAAATGTTACCTGATGCCTTTTCCTCGCAATATATCCATCTAAAAAATCTGTAAGAGATGCTGAAATAAATATAATTGTACCCCATATCTCCTTATTAGGCGCTTTTGTTAAAAGGATTACAACCAATATTGGTACAAGAAAAACCCTTATTAAAGTGAGTAAATTTGGTACGTTCATTTTAGTAAAATTTAGAATAATCTGTAATTACTGTGTTATTTCCCAAAATCATTCCCTTTGATAATTTTGCTTCTTTTCCTATCTGGCATCCTTTACATATAATTGAGTCAAAAACTTCACTTCCCTCTCTGATAGTTACGCCATTCCATATGATTGAATTTTTAATTGTAACATTTTTCTCTATTATGCAATTTGAACCTATTATCGAATTTTCAAGGTGAATTCCATTGTTTAAAATGGTTTCCTTTCCAA
>JALULU010000160.1 GCA_027040585.1 Acidobacteriota bacterium
AAATATATACCATCCACATAATTTTTATCTACTTATTTTGTGCGAATTTGGAATTTTTATGGGAGGAGGACTTATATTTTTATACTTTTATTTTATTTTTAAAGAATTTCAGTATTCCCCATATTTTTTTGCTTTTTTATATATTGGATTTCACTCATTTTTTGACATAACCTTTTATGCAGAGGGTGTGAGGATTTTACTGCCACTTTTTTTGTATTTGCATTTTATTTACCAGCAGATTCCCTCATATGAAAAATAGTCTTTTTGATTTTCTTCTATTCCACTGCACAGATCAAAGAGAATTTTTCCTTTCCCAATTTTTTTAATTATTTCAAGGTATTCCTTATTTTTATTTGTAAAAATAATGACCTCTGAATTTTTTACTACCTCTTGTGGGGATTCAGATAATAATTTCATAATATGGGGAAGTTTTTTAAATAGATAATCCTTATTTTTTCCTATCAACTTTGAAACGTTTACAAATTTATCAAATATCTTTATTTCATAGCCTTTACCCAGTAATGTTTCTATTACATCTAATATGGGGCTTTCCCTCAAATCGTCAGTACCATCTTTGAAAGTAATTCCAAGAACACCTATTTTTCTCTTTTTAGTTTCAAAAATTCTATCTATTAAAAATTCTATATGCTTCTTATTACTATTTAAGATGTTTGAAATAACAGGTAATTCTATGTCATTTTTTTTTGAAAAGTAATTTATTGCTCTCAAGTCCTTTGGAAGGCATGAACCACCAAAAGCAAAGCCAGGTTTAAAGTAGTAGGGTGAAATGTTTAATTTTGTATCACTTACAAAGATATCCATTATTTTTCTGCTATCAATTCCCAATTCTTTTGATATTCTGCCTATTTCATTTGCAAAGGCAATTTTTAGTGCATGAAAGGTATTGTCTACATATTTTACCATTTCCGCCTCTTTTATCTTTGTTATAAAAAAGGGGGCGTTGATCTTTTCATAAAGTTTTTCTGGAATTTCTGTTGACTGGTTATCTAAGGTACCAATTACAGTTTTTGGTGGATTGAAAAAATCATATATGGCAGATCCTTCTCTTAAAAATTCAGGATTGTAAAATATGCTAAAATCTTTTCCCCCTTTTTTTCCACTCGCTTCTTCTAAAAGGGGTATAACTTCATTTTCCATTGAGCCGGGAAGCATTGTACTTCTGTAGATAAGGGTGTACTTTTCTTTATCTTTTAATACATTTCCGATTTGTTTCGTTACTTTTTTTATATGCGTGAGATCCAGACTTCCATTTTTCTTAGAAGGTGTTCCAACACATATTAGTGCCATATCACTTTCATAAATTGCTCTTTTGTAGTTAGTGGTGGCATCTAAATTGCCTTTTGATACATGTCTTTCTATTAACTCTTCTAAATTCTTTTCCAGAATTGGAGATTTTCCGCTTTTTATTGTGTTTACCTTATTTTCATTTATTTCAACACCAATTACACTGTTTCCAAGTTCACATAGGCAAGCTGCCGTAGTTATGCCAACATACCCAAGTCCAAATATGGCAATTTTCAATTGTTTCCTCCCATGAATTTCTCAGAAATTTAAGGGAAAGTATAGAGTATATGATTTTTCCAATCAACCTTATTTTTGTGCTAAAATTTTATATCAAATATTTTAGGTGATTTTAGATGAGAAATATTGAACTTTTAAGTCCCGCAGGAAGTTTGGAAAAGGGAATGTCGGCAATAAGATATGGGGCAGATGCTGTTTATTTTGGTTTAAAAGGTATGAATTTGCGTGCCTTTGCGTCAAATTTGAGTGTGGAGGATGCCCTTAATTTAATTGAATTTGCCCATAAAAAAAATAAAAAGGTCTATGTGACCCTGAATATTTTTCCCTTTAATGAGGATTTTAAAGATATAAAAAAATATGCAATATGGTGTAAGGAAAGTAATGTAGATGGGGTAATTGTATCTGATCCCGGCGTGGTTTATCTATTAAATAAAATGGATTTTAACATACCAATTCACCTTTCAACACAGGCAAATACGCTTAACTCATATAGTGCAAAGTTCTGGAAAGAGAATGGTGTGGAAAGGATAATACTTGCCAGGGAATTAAATTTACACCAGATTAAAAAAATTTGTATTGAAAATAAAGACATGGAATTTGAGGTTTTCGTTCATGGTGCACTTTGTATATCCTATTCAGGAAGGTGTTTTTTAAGTAAATATTTAAGTGGAAGGGATGGAAATAGGGGGGAGTGTGTCCAGTGTTGCAGGTGGCAATATAAAATTAAAGATGTGGAAAAGGGGGAGGAGTGGTTAGACGTTTTTGAAGATGAAAAGGGGACATATATTTTTAATTCAAAGGATTTAAAAACAATAGAAATTTTACCTGAAATTTTAGAAACAGGGGTTAAATCTTTAAAAATTGAAGGTAGAATGAGATCCCTTTACTATGTTTCTCTGGTAACATCTGTCTATAGAAGGGGATTAGATGTGATTTACAATGATGGCGTTGAGAAGTTTCATAAGATTTTACCAGAACTTGAAAGCGAGCTTGAAAAGATTTCTACAAGAGGTTATACAACTAATTTTTATAAAGAAAAACCTGAAAGCAATTCCTATTCTTTTAGTATAGGTGGTGTAAAGAAAAAGGAAAGTTTCGTTGGGGTACTGAGGTTTAAATTTAGTGAAAATTATTATTTGGTTGAGGTTAAAAATACCTTTAATCTAAATGATAAGATTGAAATATTAATGAATAATGGAACTTCAAAAGAATTTCCACTTCTTGAAATTGTTGATTTTAGGGGAGAAATTGTTGATAAAGCAAACTCTGGGCTGGTTTATAAGATAAGAACAAAAGGGGATTTCCCCCTAAATACATTCTTGAGGAAAGTCAGTCAATAGTTGGTTTTATTATGTGTACCTTTGGAAGTTCAAGGTAGGTATGCACAATTCTAACAATGACTGTCCAGTTTGAAAGAACTGCTATAACCCATAAAATTGCTTCAATTCTATTAAAAAGACAGCCAATTATTAAAAGAACAACCCTTTCAGGCCTTTCTAAAAAGCCCACTTTGCAACTTTTGATGATGGATTCCGCCCTTGCTCTGGTGTAGCTTGTCATTACGGAACCCATTATACATATTCCCACCAATACGACGTAATGAAATCGCGGCATTTTCCCATAATAAACTATAAGTCCAAGATATAAAATAATGTCTGAATATCTGTCTATAACTGAATCAAAAAAACCGCCAAATTTGCTGACTGTATTGGTTTCCCTTGCAAGTGAACCATCTAACATATCCATAAATCCACCTAAAATAATAAGTATCCCTGCGGTTTTGAAGTCTCCCCTTGAAAAGTAAAATGCTCCAATTATTGAAATTATAAGTCCACTTAAGGTCAAGAAATTTGGATTTACGTGGCAAATTGCAAGAAACCTCACAATCTTATTTAAAATGAATTTCCCACCTTTTCCTATCTTATCTGTTATCATTTTAGAAACCAGTGTTATTTAAAGAAATAAAGATATATTAAGAATATCATAATGTAAAGAGAAAATTTTCTGGAATATATTTATAATAATATTTGATAGATTGAAAAATTGTTATGTTGTAATATGATTAATCAGAAAATTTTTTATAAAGGAGGAGTAATAATGAATTTAAATAGATTTTTCTTTCCCACAACGTTATTTTGGGGTGAGGGCTCTACTGAAAATTTGGAGGAATTCATTAATTCTAAAAATGTCGCCATTGTTATTGGTAAGGGGTCAATTAAGAAAAATGAGACCTTTAAGAAAATTATTTCAAAACTTAAGAAGAATTTTAATGTGGAATTAATAGAGGGAATTGGTGAGAACCCCAAAATTTCAGAGGTGATAAGTGTTTTGAATGTAGTAAAAGATAAAAATATTAAAGATGTTATAGCAATTGGTGGAGGGAGTGTTTTAGACTGTGCAAAGGCTGCAATAACAGTGATAAATGAAGATAATCCTATTTTGAGTTTAAAAGAAAAAAAAGTTGTTAAAAAAAGTGATATAAATTTTATTGCCATTCCAACAACCTGTGGCACTGGCTCAGAAGCGGATCAGTATGCACTCATAACAGATGAAAGTGGTGATAAGTTTAGTTTTTTTACAGAGGATTCCTATCCAGGTTATAGTTTTTTAGAACCTGGGTTTTTAGAGACATTGCCTGATAAGTGGGTGGCAGGAACAGCAATAGACGCTTTTTGCCATTCCCTTGAAGGATTTTTCTCTATTAAATCAAATGATTTAACTGATGTTTTTGCAATAAAATCAATGGAGTATATACTTGAAAATTTGGGTAGTTCTGATAGAAAAGATTTAAAGAAACTTGAAAATTTACATCTTGCTTCAGCACTTGGTGGAATTGTTATTTCACATACTGGTACGAACTTAATCCACGCTTTTGGGTATTATCTTACCAAAATAAAAAATGTGCCTCATTCCTTTTCAAATTCTTCCCTTTTGCCTTTTTATATCAGGTATATTTCGGAACTCTCAGATGAAAAAATAGATTTTTTCTTAGGCTTTCTGACACCTTCTGATGATCCATATGATTTCATAGTAAGTTTTTTAAAGGAAAATGATCTTCCACATCATTTAAGGGATGTTGGATTAAAGGAAGAAGAGTTTGATGAATTTTTTAATTATGGATTTTCAAAACCAAATATATCTGCTTTCTTCAAAAAGGTTAAAAAAGAAAGAATTTACAAGAAGCTTAAAGAATGGTTTTTAGAATAATTTGATGGACAAGAAAGTTTGTATTGTTTCTACTTTAATTAGTGAGAAAGAATTTGAAGGACCTATCTTAGATTTAAGAGATGAGTTTGAGCAAAATGGAATAAATTGTTCTCTGCTAAGATATGGTGAATTTAAGGTTGAAATTGAAGATGATATAAGACTTTATTTAAGGGGAAAATTTTTCAATCCCTCATTGTATTCTCTCTTTATCTTTAAACTTGGATTTAGAAATCCAACAAGAGGAGATCTCTATTTACTTGATTTTTTGGAGAAGTTTAATATCCCATATTTTAACAAAATTAATCCCTACCTCATTGCAAAAAGTAAAATAACCTCAAGGATTTTACTTAAAAGAAGTGGGATACCTGTACCTGAGACTTTTTTGTTTAGAAGATTTGAGGAAATAGATGGTTTGGGTGTCAATTTTCCCGTGATAGTAAAACCGGATATAGGTTCTAAAGGGAAGGAAATTTATTTTTGCATGAATAAAACTTCCCTTAAAAAAATTTTTGAAAAAATGTGGAATGAGGATAGAAACAGGATTTTACTTGTTGAAAGGTTTTATAAAACTAAAGGGGAAAATCATCAGGACATAAGAGTATTTGTGCTTGGGGGAAAAGTGATTGGGGGTATGAAAAGAGTGGCAAAGGATGGGGATTTTAGAAGCAACTATTCCCTTGGCGGTAAAGTTTATCCACAAAAGCTATCTGAAGAAGTAAAAGAAATAGCGGTTTCTTCAACTAAGATTTTAGGTCTCTATATGGCAGGGGTTGATATAATTGAAACGGAAGAAGGTTATAAAGTACTTGAAGTAAATGGAAATCCTGGAATAGAAGGGATCTCACTTGTTAATAGAGACTTTTTTAAAAAGTTTGTAGATAAAGTTAAAAGAGATTTTTTCCTATGACTCCTTTTTTCTTTTTTTTATTTCTGAAATTGATAAAAGAATGAGTGAAAAAGCCACAAAAAGTAGAAATACCGTTAAGGCAAGTCTTATGCTTGCGGTTATTTTATCTTGAGAATTTAGAAGTTTTATGTTTAAAAGTCCAATGTTAAATAGTGATGTAATTGTTATTATAAACATAAATATCATTGGAATCATTGCAAACAAAAAAGTTCTCTTTTTACGTATAAGCCAGAGTGTAACAGCAAGTAGAGAAATGGCGGCAAGAAGTTGATTTGCACTTCCAAACATTGGCCATATTTTTAATACTTCTTTTCCGCTTGCAAGCACTCCTGCAATAAAAAGCATTATAAATGTTGCTATATATCTGTTTTTAACTATATGTTTTTTTACTAATTGATTTTCTGAATCTTCTAAAAGTTCCTGAAAGGCAAATCTACAGAGTCTTGAGGATGTATCAAGAGTTGTTAAGGCAAAGGCAGAAATTGCAAGGGCAGCAAAAATTATTCCACTTTGTAGTGGTATTCCAAGTTTACTCATAAAAAATCCAAGACCATTTGAAAAAACAGCAATGGCGTCATTTCCCCCTTTACCTAACAAATGAAAATAATTTCCTTTAGAAATATAAGTTGCCGTGATAAGTGCAATTAAGGCGAGAACACCTTCAATTAGCATCCCCCCATATCCAATAAGTCTTGAATCTTTCTCAGTGTCGATTTGTTTTGAGGTTGTACCGGAGGACACAAGGGAATGAAAACCACTTATTGCACCACATGCAATTGTAATAAAGAGTATTGGAAAAAGGTCTCCAATTTTTTGATGAAAAGATGATATGGCAGGATATTTAAGTGTTGGATTTAAAAATATAATTCCAAGAAGCCCTGCAATCATAATCCCGTATAGCAAAAAGGAATTGAGATAATCTCTTGGTTGAAGAAGTGCCCATACAGGGGTTACTGAAGCTATGTAAATATATATAAAAAGAATGATCATCCAGACATTTACTGATAGATTAATAGGAAAAAGAATTCCTACATAAACACCTAAGAGTAGAAATATAATTGAAATAATACTCAAATAAAGAAATGGCACTTTACCACTTCTATTTAAGTATCCAAACAATATAGCTATTCCAATGAAAATTATGGATGCGGTTGCAGCCTGAGGATATTTTACAAAAGTATGTGCAATTATTATGGAGAATGCTGAAATCAGAAGAATTAGCGTGGAAATTCCAAATATTAGAAAGAGAATTTTTCCTCTTTTTCCAATGCTTTCCTCGATTATTACACCAATACTTTTTCCGCTGTGTCTTACAGAAGCAACAAGGGTGGTAAAATCGTGTACACCACCTATAAATATAGCGCCAAAAAGTATCCAGAGAAAAGCCGGTAACCATCCAAATTGTGCTGCAAGTACTGGGCCAACAATGGGCCCGGCACCTGCTATTGAAGCGAAATGGTGTCCCAATAAAATTTCTCTTTTGGTTGGCACGTAGTCTATACCGTCATTTATAACATGGGAAGGAGTTGGATTATTTTTATTGATGTTTACTATTTTTTCAAGTTTCTTTCCATAAATTATATATGCAAGCAAAAAAAGAACTAAAAGTATTAAAATTAGTATTCCTGCTCCCAAAATTGTCTCCTAAAAATAAATTGACAATAAAATTATATATTTTTTTTGATTAAATTTTAATAATATTTCATAATTTTGTGTTAAAATTCAAGTTTTACAAAAAGAGGGAGTTTTTTTGATGTTAAGAAAAATTTTTTTTCTAATGATATTGGTTCTTTTTTCAATTTCCTTGTTCGGCCAGGATTATATAACAAAAACTTTGGATCCAAATGGAGATAATGCTCCAGCGGAAATAAAATCACTTGGACTTTCTTTTGCTACTAATAGTGTTGATATATTACCTCCAAAAATTATAAAAATATCAGACAGTGAATGGGCTGTTTTATATATGAAATCAAGTACTGATACTGGGGATGGATATTTACTATTTTTTAATCCATTTGCAGAAAGTGATGGTGACGCATTTATTAAAGCAGTAGAGGTTGGAGAGAACCCATATCAAATGACAATGACTCCCGATGGTGAACATATCTGGGTTTTGAATCAGGGGGATTTAACAGGGGAAAATTCCTCAATATCCATTGTAAATTTAAATACTTTAGAGGTAGATAATACAATTGACCTTAGTGGGTATGAGTTTTCATTGGGTAGCAATATGGTTTTTAGTAGTGATGGAAAATATTGTTATTTAGATTCTTCAATTATGGATTTAGATAGAAATAGCAAGTTATTAAAAATTGACTGTAATTCTCTCTCTATTGTAGATGAAATTTTTTTGGGGCAGGGTGGTCCGGGTCCAATTACAATGAGTCACGATGGTACTTTTTTGTGTGTTGTGAATCCAGGTGAAGATACAGTTTCTATAGTAGATCTTGAAACTTTTTCTGAAACTCATAGGATTCATTTTATTGATCAAAGCACTTATCAGCAAGGTGAACATATTCCAAATTTTACATATTACACAAATGTTTTACTCACTCCTGATGATTCCATAGGGTTTATTTCATCTATTGGTCATCAAACACCCACACCTGTGCAGCCTTTGGATAAAATATATTACTTTGATCCACATTCCGGAGAGAAGTTATTGGACGACAATGGAGACGACATCTGTTTTGAGGTTACAAGCAATCCTGGTCATCTGGAATTTGACCCAAGTGGAAATTATATAATATGTGAAAGTGGATCTTATAATACTGTAGATTCAGTTGGTACACACGTTGAAGGTACTGCTGGAGTTTTGATATTAGATTGGCAAAACGTAACAATAGAAAAGGCGATATATATGCCTTCATATCTTTTTAACATGTCATCATTGTCCAAAATTTCAGTTTACTATGATGAAAACAATAAGTTAAAAGTAGTTTTTCCATGTTTTAGCACTTTTGATGTATCGAGTACCCCTAACGTTTATGAAACACTTGTGGACTTTGATTCAACACCATTAAAAAATATTTCAGATGTAACTCCATATAATACAAGTGAAACAAGAATGATGCCTGTTGAGGTTTATAAACTTTCTAATAATAGTTTTTTTGTAGTAAACTTTCTTACAAATAACTTTTCTATCGCAACGTTAAATGAAAACAATCCAAAGCTTCAGGTTATTCCAAATTTTCTTTTTGAAAGTAATGTTTTTTCCTCTGTGGCTTTTATAAATGACTCTGATGAACAAAACACGTACACAATGAAGCCTTATCTTGCATCTTATATTGATACAGAGAAAATAAGGGGAAGTTCTACTCCTTTTTACTATTTAGATGAAAATAGTGAACCTGTTTATATAAATTCTTTTGACTTAACTTTAAACCCCCACCAGCAGTATGTCAGGATGGCTTCTGAATTAACTGATGGACTTCAAAATATAACAAATCAGCATGGATTTTTAAGGGTATCCACTAATGGGGATTTGCTTAAAGGAGTTTCCTTTAATGGTCTCTTTGATGACAATGATAATATAATTGCTGGAGATTACTACAATATTAATGGCAATTCATATGATGAGGCGATTTTCCCATATATTATTGCTTCACAAGATAGTTCAAATAGGATTTATTTCTTTAATCCATATATGAATACATCTAAAATACTTTTAACATACTACAATGGAGATGGAACAGTTGCAGATGTTGGTAATTTTACGCCAACTATTGTCTTTGACACCGGAGTGGGATTACCTGTGAATGGTTCCGTTGAAGATGGATACTTATTTGTAAGGAATAAATATAACTTAAGTATTCCTATGTATGAAGCTGCAATGACTAAGGATCACGGTTCTTATTCCTTTTTCACTTGTCCACCACTGTATCCTTATAATAATTCTTCAATTGAAAAATTAATTGTACCATTTTTTGCTGTCGGCGAAGGTTATGATACCCATCTTATACTTATAAGTTATAATAACAATACAGATGACAATGGCAATCCACTGGTTACAAACGCAAATATTTCACTTTATGATGTTGATGGTAATTTATTATTAAGTAAAGATTTTCAATTTAATAACCTTTCAAAGTTTCAGATAAATTTTTCTGGAGAAGATCTTTTAAACTGTGATAAATATAAATCTGATATAACCACTGGGTATGCTGTAATTACGGTTGATAGGGACAATGTTGTGGGAGCATTTGATTTTAAGATGTACCACAGTGAAACTGACGACAATAATAATACCTATGATGTCCTCGATAATATGGCTGCAGCACCGATAACTCATTCAGAAGAGATGAAAGATAGTTATACTTTTCCCTTTGCCATAAATATTTCTCCTTACATAACATCCTATGTAGTTTTAAACCCATCTGATGTTGAGAATTCTTATCATATAGAAGTTTATGACTCTGATGGAAATTTGGTAACCCAATCTGTGGATTTTACGCTTCAACCGGGCAAGGAGAAGGCTTTTTTTATAGATGATCCAGAACTTTTTACTGACCCTATTTCTGTGGAAAATTTTGTTGGATATATGAAAATTGTTTCTGATTCAGGTGTAGCATTTTCAACCCTAAGCGTTCAAAGTACACCTGATATGATGGCCATAATACCTTATATTAGATAAAAAAGTTCATACAAAAAAATAGATTATACAATTATAAGTGTATTATATTTTTGGGAGGTTCTAT
>JALULU010000161.1 GCA_027040585.1 Acidobacteriota bacterium
TTTAAAAAGTGATTCATATGGAAATTTTATTCTTGACAATGTGAAACAAGGGGAATATGTATTTTTTATTATATGTAGAACAAATAGAAATCAATCAAGGATTTATAATACAAGGGTTACAATTAGCGGTGATGATGAAAATTTGGTAATTAAAACAAATTTTATATATGAAAAGAAGTTTTAGGAGTGATTTATGTTTAAGAAAAAAGTCTTATTTTCACTGTTATTTTTGATTTTTGCCATTACTCTTATTTTTTCTTATTCAGAATATGAAGCCTTAAAATACGACTTACACCATCCAGATCCCAAAAGAAGGATTGCTGCTGCTAAAAAAATTGGGGATTTAAAATTAAGGGAGGCAGTACCTGATTTAATTGACGCAAGTTATGACAAGAATGAACTTGTCAGAAAAACTGTTCTTGAGTCTTTAATTAAAATTGGAGATAAAAGGGCATTTAAAGTCTATGTTAGACTTGTGGATGACCCTTCTCCTGAAATAAGATTAAGGGCAATTGATGGAATTGTAAGAACTTACGTTGTGGATAAAAGCGGTTTCATTGCAGGAACAAAAAAAGTACTTGAGTTTTTAAATCCCTTTAACGATGATTACAATCCCCTGATTATACCTCCATATGTTCAGGTTGATAAAAATGCTTTAATCAAAATTGCGGGAAGATTACAGGACAACGATTTAAAAGTAAGAAAAGCGGCAATTGTATCTCTCGGTATTTTAAGAGGAGATTATGTTATTGATAAGATGATAGAAAACTTTGATTGGGAGAAAAATAGTGATTTAAAGATTAAATATATGCAGGCTTTTTATAAAATCGCTGATAAAAAGGTGTGCCCCTATTTAGTCAGATATATTGATGATGAAGATAAATCAGTTCACGATGAGGCGATAATGACTTGTGGTTATTTAAAGTGTAATGTAGCAGTGCCAAGACTACTTGAAATATATAAATCAGGAGTTAAAGAGAGAAAAAAACTGTGGGGTGTAATACCGGTTTCTGCTTCAGATGATCTAAGATTTGAATGTTATAAAGCACTTTCTTTAATTGGAGATAAGAGGGCGGAGAAAATTTTTCTTTCAAGGTTATATGACAAACTTGGAAAATATAGAGAAACCGCTGCTGAAGGGCTTGCGAGGATAGCTGATCCTAAAACACTTCCGAAACTTAAAGAGAGAAGAAAAAGGGCTATGTCAAGAGAGCTTCAACTCGCACTTGATTTTGCACTTTACAAATTAGGACAAAAGGCATATCTTTCAGACATGGTACCAGAACTTGGAAGTTTCAGATACAGCGATAGGGTTTACGGATACCTTATGGATTTTACACCTGAGGAGTCTAATGATCTTTTACCATATTTAAATATTTTAAGTTCTGTTAAGGCAAAGAAAAAATTGCTTTTTGCCCTTTCAATTATTGGTTCTAAAAAGGCTATGCCAGCAGTTAAAGAGTGGATTGATTCTCAAGAACCAGAAATTTCATCTGCCGCTCTTTATGCTTATAGGTGTTTACAATATAAATATGGAGAGTAAAAAGTGGCTATTTCAGATTTGAGGGATTTTATTGAACTACTTAATGAAAAAGGGGAACTACATGTCATTAAAGAAAAAGTTTCTCCTATTCTGGAGATAACTGAAATTGCTGATAGAGTGGTTAAAGAAGGTGGTCCTGCACTTATTTTTAAGAATGTTGAAGGTTCAAAGTTTCCAGTTTTTATAAATGGGTTTGGTACTTACGATAGGGTAAAATTGGCACTGGGAATATCTGATTTTAAGGAACTTGAAGAGAAAATTGAGAATTTTATTAAACTTGAAGAACCAAGGAATTTTTTGGATAAGATTAAATTCCTTCCCAGATTAAACGATATGGGGAAAATTTTCCCGAAACTAAAAAAGAGTGGGAAGTGTAAAGAAGTAATAAAAAAGAAGGATTTTTCAATTTTAGATTTTCCAATTTTAAAGTGCTGGCCTCAAGATGGTGGGAGATTTATAACGTTTCCTTTGATATTTTCAAAGGATCCCATAAGTGGAAAGAAAAATTGTGGGATGTATAGACTACAGGTTTTTGATGAGAATACAACAGGGATGCATTGGCAGAAGCATAAAGATGGCGCTGAAAATTACAGGAGAAGTAAGGAAATTAACAAAAGGATGGAGGTTGCTGTTACAATAGGAAATGATCCTGCTGTGCTTTTTGCCTCAATTTTGCCTCTTCCAAAGGATGTGAATGAAATGATTTTTGCCGGGTTGATAAAAGGGGAGGGGGTTGAGATGGTAAAATGTGAGACGGTGGACATTGAAGTTCCTGCAAATTCTGAAATAGTCTTGGAAGGATATGTCGATAATGAGGAGTTAAGAGAAGAGGGACCCTTTGGAGACCATACTGGATTTTATTCACTTGAAGATTTGTATCCTGTTTTTCATATTACTTGTATAACACACAGAAAAAATCCAATTTATCACACAACAATAGTTGGAAAGCCTCCAATGGAAGACTGCTTTTTAGGAAAAGGTGTGGAAAGGGTTATGCTTCCACTTATGAAGATGCAACTACCTGAAATTGTAGATATTAACATGCCATGTGAAGGAGTTTTTCACAATTTAATGATTGTAAGCATTAAAAAGAGATATCCGGGGCACGCAAGAAAAATAATGAATGCAATCTGGGGAATGGGACAGGCGATGTTTACCAAGTGTATTTTGGTTGT
>JALULU010000162.1 GCA_027040585.1 Acidobacteriota bacterium
CATAACGACTTTACTCAAAGATGAGAATGGATTTAAAAAGACAATTGAAATATTGAAAGAATGTTATGAGAAAAAAGATTTTAATAAAATTGTTGCCATAGAGTCCAGAGGCTTTATTTTTGGAGCTGCTTTGAGCTATGCTTTAGGGAAATCTTTTATTCCAGTCAGAAAACCGGGAAAACTTCCAGCAGAAACAGTTAAAAAGGAATACTCACTTGAATATGGAACTGACGCAATTGAAATACATAAAGATGCAATTGAGAAGGGTGATAGGGTTTTAATTGTAGATGATCTACTTGCAACGGGAGGGACAGCAAAAGCTGTTGTGGATCTGGTAGAGGAAATGGGGGGTGAAATTGTGAGTTTAGGATTTGTGATAGAACTTACTTTTTTAAATGGAAGGGAAAAATTAAAGGGGAAGGACATATTTTCAATTTTAAAATATGATGAATAAGGGATGAGAGGCTCCATTTCGGAGCCTCTTTCATTTTTTAAGCGTAAAGTCCTCTTAATTCAGCTGCCTTTGTAACTCTTTCAATTGCTACTATAAAAGCAGCAATTCTCATATTTACATTGTGTTTCTTAGATGTTTCAATTACTTTATCAAAAGCAGAATCCATAATCCTTTTTAAATCTTCAAAGACCCTTTCTTCTGTCCAGTAATATCCCATCCTATTTTGCACCCATTCAAGATATGATACTGTAACGCCACCAGCATTACATAAAATATCTGGAATGATAAAAATGCCTTTTTCATCTAAAACTTTATCTGCCTCAAATGTACATGGGCCATTTGCACATTCAGCAATAACTCTGGCTTTGATATTGTTAACATTGTCTTCTGTAATCTGATTTTCAAGGGCTGCAGGGATGAGTATATCAACATCCAACTCAAGTAACTTCATTGGGTCATCCATTTTATTTGCCATTTTAGTGCTTTCATACCCGGCAAGGGATCCATTTTCTGATACATACTTTACAGCGTGTTCAGGATCAATTCCTTCTTTTTCATTTATGAAGGCTCCACTTACATCAGAAATAGCAACTATCTTACAACCTTCTTTTTTAAGAAGTAACGCTGCATTTGAACCGGCATTTCCAAATCCTTGAATTGCTACACTTTTTCCTTCTAAACTTTCATTGTGGTGTTTTGCCCATCTTTTTACACAAAAAACCATTCCCTGAGCGGTTGCAATTCCTCTTCCCTCTGAACCACCTATCTCAAGTGGTTTACCTGTGATAACAGCAGGTTCATAAGCTCTTTTGTGCATGCAATAAGTATCAAGCATCCATGCCATAATCTGTGGATTTGTGTTTACATCAGGAGCGGGAACGTCTTTGTCTGGTCCAAATAGGTCAAATAGATCAGCAAAATATCTTCTTGCCAGCCTTTCAAGTTCTGAAGTGGAAAGTTTTCTTGGGTCAACAACCACACCACCTTTACCGCCTCCCATGGGAATACCAACAACTGCACATTTAAAAGTCATCCAGAAAGAAAGTGCTTTAACTTCATCCAAAGATACATCTTGATGAAATCTTATTCCACCTTTTGCAGGACCTCTTGCTATGGAGTGTTGTACTCTAAAAGCTTTAAAAATTTTGATCGAGCCATCGTCCATTCTAACAGGTAAATTTGCCTCAGTTATTCTTCTGGGTGTTTTTACCATTGCAATCTGGTTTGGATTTAAATTTAAAATTTTTGCAGCAGCATCAAATTGCTTTTCAGCATTTTCAAAAGGATTAATTCTTTTAGTCATATTTTTTCTCCTAAATAAAAATAAAGTGGGAAATTCTATAAGAGGTTTTAAAATAAATCAACAATTTTAAAAAGTTTTTTTGCTGTCCAATAATAAAGTAACTGGTCCATCATTTATCAGGAAAACTTCCATCATTGCTTGAAATACTCCAGTTTCCACAATTATTCCAGTTTTTCTTGCCTTTTCCACAAATAAATTGTAAATTTTTTCTGCCATTTTGGGGGAAAGGGCTTTACTATATGAGGGTCTCCTTCCCTTTCTACAATCACCAAGCAGTGTAAACTGAGATACAACAAGCAATTCCCCTTTAATTTCTCTAAGTGTCAAATTCATTTTACCCTTTTCATCGGGAAATATCCTCAAATCAATAGTTTTTTTTAAAATGTATTCTATATCTTTTTCGTCATCTCCATTTTCAATTCCAAGTAAAAGGAGTATACCCCTTCCAATTTTTCCATATTCTTTTTCTTCAACAACAACCTTTGCTTCTTTAACCCTTTGAATTACTCCCCTCATCTTCAGCTTCCTCAATTAATTTTTTTAAAAAATTAAGGGATTCTTCATATCTTACTTTTTTAACTATTTTTCCCTTTTTAAAAATTAATACCCCATTTTTGCCTGCTGCAATCCCAAAATCTGATTCTCTTGCCTCACCTGGGCCATTTACCTCACACCCCATAACCGCGACTGTTATATTTTTTTTAATTCCCTTTAATTCTTCATTTACCCTTTTAGCAAGGGAAATTATGTCTACATGTGTTCTGGCACATGTGGGACATGATATAACATCAACTCCAGATTCTCTAAGTTTAAGTGATCTCAAAATTAAATAACCAACTTCAACCTCTTTTATGGGGTCATCTGTGAGAGAAACCCTAAGTGTATCTCCCAATCCCTTATAGAGTAATATTCCAATACCCACAGAAGAAAATACTGTTCCTCTTTCAAAGGTACCTGAC
>JALULU010000163.1 GCA_027040585.1 Acidobacteriota bacterium
ACCCCATCTATCAACTCTTCACTATATGAGTTTCCAAGCAAAAGTTGGTCACTTATCTTTTGATTAGCAGTCATAAGCCCTTCATTTAGAGAAACATCCAAATCCTCTATTGCTTTGGCAATATTCTTCGCAGAAAAAGGGTACTGTGTACCTTTGTACTCAAAACCATTAATCTTTTGGAGTTGCTTAAGCAAAATATCTTTAAGAACTACCTGCCCAGTGCTACTTCTATACTGTGGCATCTCCTCTGGAGAGATGTAGGTGTAGCCCATATTTTTGAGGAGGTATATGGTGTTGGTTTGTATCACTTGTTCATCTGTTCTTGGGGTCATGCTATCTCTCCTTGACATTTGTGCACAAAATAGTATATAATCTCCATATGGATTGCGGTTTCGCGGTCGGCACTAAGTCTCAGCATCTTCGTTGGGACTTTTTTGCTTTTAACAGATCCCGATATCACCCGAAGATTTAAGTAGGGCTTGCCTCTCAACGATGCTGGTCGGGATACTGACTTATTCATCTCTTTCCTTCTCAAAATCAAATAATGAACCTTGCTGTTTTTCTCTTTGTCTCTTTTTTCCAAGTTTTGTAAGCTTTAATTGTTCTGTTGGAAGCTCTTGGATGCTGTAAACCTCTTTAACAGAATAACTTCTTCTTTTTTCATCTCCAAAATCATCATATACTATTGTAGTTTGTAATTTGCACTCAATAAAACTTCCATTAATAAAAGTATGTTTCCCTTCAATAACTTCTTTCTTGAAAGTATAATCCCCCATGCTAAAATCTATTTTTTCACCATTATAAATACCTTTCCATTTATATTTACCTTCTTTCAATATAGGCGAAATAATTTCAATAACTGCATTATCATCTTCTATTATTTCTTTGTTCTCTTCTAAAATAAAATTTGAAAAATATTTTCTATCTACAACATACTCCTCATTACTATCATCAACAATTCTAAAACCAATTTTTTGAACTTTTTCATAATGATTTATTTTTGTATAAAAGTTAGAAATATGTCGAATAACTTGTTTATCTTCCAATATTTCTTGAGTTTTATTTTGATTATTCTCTGACTGTAATTTTTTTAAAGTTTCTTCTTTTATTTGTATATCCAATTCTTTTAATTTTTTATCGTTAGCATCTTTTGTAAAATAGTGAATTAATATTTTATTAATTGCCGGTGATAAATAATGTAATGTGGGTAAACCAACAAAAAGCAATGTTTCAATCAACCCACCTTCTTTATATGCTTCTGTTTCTATACTAAATTTATACTCCAAAACTAAACCAACTTGTTGAACTGCTTCTAATAAATCTTTTTCAGCTTTATTTCTTACAAATGCGTTCATACTATGCGAATTGTCTTCAAAATAGTAATGTATTTGAAATCTGTCATTTGTTGTTTCTGTCATACTCTCACCCTCACTTTCCCGGTCAAAAGCTTCTGCATCAAGCCATGTTTTTGGTCTTCTATTCTTGGTGTCATATTTTTATCTCCCAATATCCTCTAGTGCCATCTATTCGTTCTATTGCACCTTTTTGTTTAAGTGTATTTAAATGTTTTATAATGGCTGATTGATTTATATCTAGTTTACTTGCTATCTCTTTTCTGCTTACTTTTGGATTTTGCTTTATCAAATCTATAATATCTTTTTGCCTATCTGTCAAATAGATTGAGCTACTCATTTGACCACCCATTTGACCACCCATTTGACCACCCATTTGACCACCTTTAACAAAAACCATACGAATAAAGTTTTGCATAAAAATAAAGCTCTCTTTACTATAGGCACTCAATATTCGTGGCACACCTGAACCCAACTGTTCTACCATTTCCAAATCTTTAAAAACCCTCATAATTTCACGATTTCTAGGATTTGACATACCACCAAAAAACTCCTCTTTACTTATACCAAAAGGCAAAGAACCAGCTGAGGTAATCTCTAATCTGTCATCAAAAATCTCAAACTTAGGTGGAATTTCATTAGTATAATCGTTATGAATAATAGCATTTATAACAGCCTCTCTAATTGCAAGCGGATTCCAAAGATGTGTCTCTATTCTCTCTTTTGAAGTTATCTTAGCAAAAGTTGTATTTTCTACCTCAAGTTTGTCAAGTACTGATTTTGTTCCTTTTATTAAAGAGGTATATCCATACTCATTATTTTCAATAAGCTCAACTCTGTCTATACCTTTATATTTTGCAACTTTAATAGAGATTCCATTACTGTCGGACAGAAGATAGGCTACATAATTATATCTACCATCATCAGTTAAGAGTTCAAGGCTATTAGCAAATTTATCATTTAAATGTAAATGTTTTGCCTCATAGTATATACGAAGTTGTTCAAATGTTAAGTCTTGGTTAGGAGAAGCTATTTTGCTAAGAGTACTGCGAACTCTTTTCGAGAAAAGCTCCTCTATCATATCATTGCTCATAGGTTCACTCGCACTACCTATACGAATAAAACAACCCTTTTCACTCATTCCTCTTTTTTTAATGTAGTAGGGTTTTTCGCTCCCTTTTGCCAAAATAATTTTAATAATCTTTTCTTCTTCAAAATCATCTAACACAACATCAAAAAGTCCAAGTATAGAGGGAGAGATACTATTTTTTAGTCTATCTTTTATCTTTAGTTGTAGAGCATCTATATCATTTAATTTATAAGATTTTGTC
>JALULU010000164.1 GCA_027040585.1 Acidobacteriota bacterium
CTGTTCCTTTATTTTTCCCCAATTTTTTAAAAAAAATAAAGGATAATGGAAAATTTGATATCAACCAGATGTTAAAAAATAGAGAATACAAAGGTATAATAGCATTTTTAATTATAGAAATAATTTTACTTTTAAAGTATAAAATACTATGAAAAAAATTCTAATTTACACATTTTTATTTTTTTTCCTTATAAAATTTAATCTTGCAGATGGACTATTTAATAGATTTTCTAAAATCTTTCATCCCGGAGATTCTCTAAAATATGAATTTCAGTGGAAGTGGCTTTTTTTTATACCATCCATAACTGCTGGAACTTTAGAAATTAAATATTTAGGTGAAGAAAAATTTAAAGATAGATTCTTAAAAAATAAAATTTCCGTATTACACTTTTCTGCTGTTGCCAGATCATCTGGCACACTTCCTAAAATTATAGGCATTAAAATAATTGATAAATTTGAAATCTATGTTAAAAAATATACTTTTACTACTATTTTATTAATTCAAAATATCCACGAGGGTAAAAGAAACAGATATATAATTGAGAGGTATTTTCCAAAAACTCAGAGACTTCTCTATAGAAAATATAAAATTGTAGACAGAAAATATTATGTAGCTCAAAAATGTCTATATTTAGAGCATTTTCCCAGAAATATACACGATCCAGTCTCAGTTTTTTTTATGTTGCCAATTATTGATAAAAGTACAAAAGAAAAATTAAAACTTCCCATCTTTTTCAACGGAAAATATAGAATTTTCAACATAAGTTTTGAAATGGATGGATTTAAGAAAAATATATTCAATTCTAAAGAGAAAACGTGGAAAGTAACAGCAAAGAATGTCTTTGGCGGAATTAAAAAGGGGTATGGAAAACTTACCCTTTATTTTATAAAAAACCCTATAATGATTCCCATCTATTTAGAAGCCAAAATAAAACATGGCAAAGTAAAGGGATATTTAATAGGATTTAAAAGAAAATAACAATCTTTTCAATCGTAAAAATTTACCCTTATACATTGTACCTAAAACTGATATAATATTTTTGAGAAACACATTGGGAAGTTGTAAATGGAAGTTTATAAGTCAGAATGGGTAGCTGCTACAGATATTGGTAGAGTAAGATTATATACAAAAAATATGGAAAAATTTTTTAACATTTTAACAAGATCTTTTGGAAAAAAATAACATATCACCCTATATAAAAGTGTTGGTACTAAATGAAGGTTGTAAATTATTCTTTTGCACTTTTGGTCTTTATAAAGAAGTGAAAAAAGAATCGATTGAAAACAATATGTCTCAGAATTTATACCTCAAAGATATGGCAAAGAATTCTCGGGAAATATCAATTCACTCTATCTTAAAAACGAACACAAATACTTGAAAAAGTATATTTTCTTAGGCATAATAAAGAAAATAAAGGAGGATTTAAGTGATTTCACTTCTTATTAAAAATAAAAAGAGTATAGACGAACCTAAAACTTTTACATTCAATCAAAAGCTTATAAAAATTGGTAGATTAAAAGAAAATGATATAACTTTAAAAGATATTAGTGTCTCAAGACAACATGCAGTGATCTCCTTTGTAGATGGAGAATACAAAATAACAGATACAAGTAAAAATGGTACTTTTTTAAATGGAGAATTAATTGGAAATAATAATGAAAAAATTTTAAGATCTGGAGATAATATTCAAATAAGCAATTTTGTTATAAATGTGGAAATAGAAGACCAGTATGATAATTTTGAAAAGACATCAGACTTAATTCAACATCGTTTCTCCGATTCATCTTTACCTGCTTCAAATTCTCTTTTTCCCTATATTGAGGTTACAGGAGGTGTAACCTCAGGTGAAAGATATGAATTTGTAGAAGATTTTGAAGAAATTATTTTAGGCAGAGCACCGGATTGTGATATTCAAATACCACACAAAAGCGTATCCAAAAGCCACGCCAAAATCGTAAAGAGAAAAAATGAATTTGAATTGGTAGATTTAAACAGTTCAAATGGAGTATTTCTCAATGATAAAAAAGTAAATGGAAGTATAACTTTAAAAGATAGAGATGAAATTGTATTGGGACAATCAGATGAAAAAGACAAAATTAAAATAATCTTCATAAATCAATTTAAAAAGGATTTACCGGAGGACAAAAAAGAAACCAAAGAGGGAAAAATAGAGATAAAAGAAGAAAAGAAAGAATATGTTGAAAATCCTCCACAACCTGATGAGGGGCAGGAAGAATTAAAAAAGGAAGCGGAAAAAGAAGAAGTTAAGGAGGAAAAAAAGGGAATAAAAAATTCTCTGGATGTCACAAATATAAATATTGATAGAGAAGAAATTTTAAATTCGGGCGCTGAAAAAGGAAATGGTATTAAATTTAGTATAGGTGAATATGCTTTAATTGGCATTGCTATTTTACTTGGGATAATTACATTGATTATTATTGTCTATTCAGTTTTAACCTGATACTTTTCTCTTCCTTTTATCAATAAGGCCGTTCCCAAAACTATTAAAACACCGGAAATAAACGATTTTTTACTCATCTCATAACCCAATATAAATGAAGCTCCAAAAAATACTAAAAAGGGTTTTAGCCTATTAATAAAAGATACTGTGGACGCTTTTAAATACTGTAAAGATTTAAAATATGAAAACATTCCTAAAAAAGGTCCAACTGTCCCACCTATTAAAAGTAAGAACAAATATTTTCCATTTGGGACAAAAATACCTTTCTTAAATAAATCAATTATGAAAAATGCAAAAAATATTGTATAAATTCTTAGCGAAGCTAAACATATAGATGTAAACTTTTCTCTATACCACCTTATAACAGTGGCATTTACCGCATATACAAAAATATCAAGGACAGAAAGTAAAATTAAAAATAAGCTTCCATTTATATAGGAAAATGTCAGAAGAATAATACCCGATAGGGATATAAGCCCTCCTAACAATTCAATTTTATTCATCTTTTCTTTTAAAAAGAGTATTGAAATAATAAGGACAAAAAGTGGATTTAAGTTCTCAATAAACGATATTACAGCCGGATTCATACATTTTATAAGGTAAAAAAAAAGCAAGGCAGCTCCTAACTCAGAGGATAAAATGTAAATATAAAAAAGCAAATTTTTCCTTAGTTCTAAAAAAATAGATTTATAGGAAGTATTATTTCCGCCAAAAAATAATATGAAAAATGTAACGTTAAAGGAAGCCGTACCAAACCAAAAGATCATGAAAGAATTTATATCTACTACTTTTAAAATAGATTTTGATATTATGTAAACTGAGGCCCCACATAAAAGTGAAATGAATAGATAGAGGAAACCTTTTTTATCATCTGTCATATGATACCCTGAAATAACGATTTATATAACAAAGGGCAGAAGCCAATGCATCAAAGTTGTCAAATATATTCTCCTCAAAATCATTTTCTTTTAATTTTAAAAAATAGCACACCATTCTTTTAACCTGACTTTTATCTGCTCGCCCATATCCAGCTACACTCTGTTTTATTTCAAGAGGAGAGTATTCAAAAAATGTAATATCTTTTTCTCTAAGGGCTAAAAGTATTGCCCCTCTTAAATGAGCCAATTTTAAAGCAGATTTTACATTTTTGGCATAGAAAATGTTTTCAACAACACCAATGTCAGGGGAAAAGTTTTCTAAAATTTTTAAAATTTCGATATATATAAATTGGATTTTATCAGCTAAATCACACCCTTTCGCTTTAATATTACCTGAATCCACATACTTAAGATTTCCTTCATCATACTCAACTATTCCATATCCAGTTATTTTTATGCCGGGATCTAATCCAATTACCAGCAAGATTAATCCTCAAACTTTTCCAATTCCTCTTCGGAAATATCAAAGTTGGAATAGACATTTTGAATATCGTCATGGTCTTCAAGGGCTGACATCAATTTAAGTAGTGATTCTGCATCCTTTCCCGTTACCTTTACTGTATTCTGTGGAATCATTGAAATCTCAGCAACTTCTAACCTAATACCAGCCTCTTCAAGATTATTCTTTACATTTTCAAAATCCCCCGGATCACAAAAAATCTCAAAATTATCTACATCATCTTTTATATCTTCAGCACCTGCATCTATTGCCTTTTCAAAAATATCTTCTTCACTCACTCCTTCCTTTGGAACCACAAAATATCCTTTTTTATCAAACATCCATGAAACACATCCATTTTCACCAAGATTTCCATTGTGTTTACTAAAAATATGCCTTACCTCAGAAACTGTTCTATTCCTGTTATCTGTAAGGGCAGTTACCATTATAGCAACACCACCTGGACCATATCCTTCATAGGTGATTTCCTCATAAACAGTACCTGGTAATTCACCAGTTCCCTTCATTATAGCCCTTTTTATATTATCCTGTGGCATGTTTGCAGCCTTAGCAGCCTGAACTGCACTTCTTAACCTTGGATTTGCCTCAGGATCACCACCACCAATTCTGGCAGCAACTGTAATCTCCTTTATTAATTTTGTAAAAAGTTTTCCTCTCTTGGCATCAACAGCCGCCTTTTTATGCTTGATTGAATGCCACTTTGAATGTCCAGACATAGCAATCTCCTTTATTTTATTTCAAACGAAATAATAACATAGAAAATGAGAAAAATAAAGGAAAGGAAAACCTATAAAGTAACTCCTCACTTATTTACATTTGTTTAATTTTCATTTTCTAAAAACTTTTCCACTGTTAACAAACTTATATTAAAGATAGGATTTAAAAAGTGAAAGAAAAATATTTAAGGAAGTTGTTTACTTCTACCGGATATTAAAAAATTATCTATTTAAACTTCCCCTTTCAAGCCTAATTGCCTTCTTAAAAACAGAAATTGCATCTTTTATCTTACCCATTGATTTAAGAAAAGCAGCTTTAACCTTTAAAATAATTATTTTATTTTCATTTTTTTTACAATATTTATAACCCATATCAAGGATTTTAAGTGCTATTTCATTCTCCCCTTTTTTGTGTAAGTCATTAGAAACTATAAGAACCTCTTTTAAAACAGCATCTTCATATTCTATTGGCAAACCTATATCAAAAATATTCTTTATTTCGTTAGGTATCTTTTCATACTCTCCCTTTTTTATCATTAACTGAATTATATCGTGTTCGGTGCTTGCTATATTTAATTTTTTAATAACATCTTTTCCACTGTTTTGAACTGTACTTCCCAGGGAAAACATAAAAAGAAATGATAAAATTAATGTAAGAAAAAATATCTTTTTCATTTTTTTAGCTCCCTGAAAGAATGATTTTTAACAACAAAGGGATTGGAAGAATTTAATCCTTCTAATAAATTTTCACCATCAAAAGGATTTATCTTACCATTTACCCCTGACATAACCTTTGCATAACTCTCATCAATCTTTTTGATGTATGCATGCCTCCTATAAAAAGAAAAAAACGAAACCGCAAAAACTGTTAAAAACAAAATAGCAGCTACTACTCTTAAATAGAATTTAGATTTTCTGACTTTTCTTATTGAACTTATTTTTCCGCTTATTTCATCAAAAGAAACATCTGGTTCAAGTGCATAATAATTTTCCCTTATAAATTCATCAAAATTATCTTCAATCTGTTTTTTTACTTCTTCTTTCATATTTTTAATTTAATCCCAATTTTTTATTTATATATTCCTTCACAAAGGACCTTGCCCTAAAAATATCTGATTTAACTGAGAGAAGCGATCTTCCAACTATCTCAGAAACTTCTAAATAACTTTTTTTATGAACAACAGCAAGGACAAAAACCTCTTTTTGCTTTACTGGTAATTTACTTATTGCCTCATCTATAATTTCCCGTAGTTCATTATTTAAACAACTTTTCTCAGGGCTACTCCCTTCATCAGAAATAGTATTTAAAATATCTGTTTTTTTACTTGAATCTGCATTTCTGTTATTCACAAATTTTTTATTTCTTTTTAACATCTGATAAACTTCATTCCTTGCAATTCTATAAAGCCATTGTTCAAAATATTCATTTTCCCTTAAACTTTTTATGTTTGTAAATGCTTTTAAAAATGTTTCCTGTGTCAACTCTTTTACCTCATCCTCATCTTTGACTATCGTAAAAATGAAATTGTAAATCTTTTTTAGAAAAAGATTGTACAATCTCTCCATTGCATCTTTCTTTCCCTTTTTCGCCTCTTCCACTAAAAATTTTATCAACTCCCAACATCTCCAATTCTACCTTTTCCAAGCAGTCATTATATAGATTTTTTTAGGTGTGAAAAGTTGCTATTTTTTTATTCTGGTAAATATGGGGAGAGGTAATCTCCCCATACAACTTTTTAAAACTAATGTTTTTGTCTCTTCTTTAATTCTATCTCTTTGGTTTTCTTAAGATATTCTAATACACCAAATTCACCATTTTTCTTTTCTCTTTCAACATACTCGTTTATATTTTTAAGAGCATGTATTCCTTCCTTTGAAACTTCTTTTGCCTCTTCAATTGTATTTATAACGTAAGGAGTTAATATTACAAGCATTTCAGTTCTTGATTTTGACCTTGAATTACTACTAAAAAGCCATCCTAAAATCGGGATTCTTCCTAAAAGAGGAACACTGCTTCTACTTTTTTCATTGGTTTGACTGATAATTCCACCTATAATTATGGAGTTTCCATCTTTAACCACCATTGTGGTTTCTATCATAGATCTATTTATTGGTGGTGAACCGGCCAATCCTTCATCTTTATTACCAGGAGAACTAACTTCTTCAGCTATTTCAAGTGTTACAATTCCAGAAGCACTTATCCTCGGTGATACAGACAGGTTTACACCTGTTGCTCTATATTGTATCTGTGTATTCGTAATATTATATTCCCCACCATTTGTCCCACCATTTCCCGAAAGATATGGATTTGTAAAAGTACTTGTAGCTATTGGTATTTCTTTACCTACATTAATATTTGCTTCATGTCCATCTAGAACCAGTATAGATGGAGATTCCATAATTTCCACCTTGGATTCAGTTTCAAGTGCATGTAAAACCGCTTTTACCTCTTTACTGCCGCCTATTCCAAAAATTCTGACTGTTGAAATGGTAAGTCCAGCATTTTGACCCCCAAATGTATAACTTCCCTGTGTGGCAGGAAATTGATTACTTCTTGCCTCTAACCATGAACTAAAACCTGCTGATAGGCTTCCTGTCAAATCCACCCTTAATACTTTAACCTCCAACAAAACCTGCCGTGGAAGAACATCCAATTTTTTTATTGTTTTTAATAAAAAATCATAATCTGCTTGAGTACCCTGAATAATTAAGCAGTTATTCAGGTCATCGGTAATTATCTTTACGTTTCCACTTAAACCAGTTATAGGCACACCAGTTGACCTTGGAATAGTTCCCTTAACTCTTGGCGCTATTGTCTGTCCTCCTCCCGGTGGATTTGAGGTACTCATTCCAGTATTTATACCTTCTTGATTTCCAGCTCCAACGTATGAAGTTTGAGCTCCCATATCAGAATAGAGCTGCTCTAAAATTTGAGCAATATTTGCAGCTGTAGTATTTTCAACTTTATATACAAACGTCTGTGTTCCCCTATCGGAGGGCTTATCCAATTTATTCACCCATTCTAAAACCTTTTTAAAAGCCATTTCAGAATGACACAGACATAAAATAGAATTCATTCTATCTATTGGAACAAATTTAACAGCCCCTTCTTTACCTGCTGCGAAAAACACTGTCTGCAAATCCTTTGTTACATCAGACGCTTTATTATATTTAACGGGAATTAATTCAATTTTATTAATCTTAAAATATTCAGTATCAAGTATTTTTATAATATCAAGTAATTTTCTTATGTTATCCTTAAAATCAGTTACTATCAAAATGTTAAAAGCCTTTACATTTATTATACTTGCCTTTGGGGTTTTGAATTCGTCTAATAATTTTGACATTGACTCTGAATCCACAAACTGAATTGGTATAATTGCAGTTGTCAATTCTGACCCCAACATTTCAGTGTTCACATTGACCTTTTCAATCGATGATGGATAAGTTTGGCTTGCCTGCAAAGGTATAATATGGTAGATATCTCCAGATTTCAAAACAGTTGCATTGTTTATCCTGAGAATATCAACAAAAATATCCATCAGTGCCTGTTTTGGAACCGGTTTAACCATATTTATATTAACTTTACCTTGTACAGAAGGATCTATTATGTAGTTTATACCTAAAACCCCTGCAATTATATCTATAAAATCATATAAATCTACATCACTATATTGAAGTTTAATTCCATTTTTCGAAATATTAGTCTTCTTCATTACCGGTCTATTACCCTTAATACTTCTCTGGCTTGCTCCAGGCGGCACTATTCTGGGGGCTCCAGGCATCTTAATATTATTGATTTTTTTAATATTTTTCCGATTAACAGGAGTAGGTCCAAAAAAACTGTGAGGTTTAGGAGCAGGAATATTTGGCCTACCACCATATCTTTTTCTGTATTCAGGATGTTTTCTCAAAAACTCTTCCCTTCGTTTTTTTAGCTCTTCAATTTTTTTCTGAAATTGTGCACGATTTACCTTCCTAAGAGGTCTTCTTTTCTGTTCTTTTTTCTGATCCCTTTTCTGTGGAAAAGAAAATACAAAGGTTCCAGAAATCGAAAAGAAAAGAAAAAAACTGAGGAAAATAATGGAAACTCTCTTCAAAAATTGCTTCTTACTCATATCAAAACTCCTTCTTTATTATCAATATAACCTTGGTCTATAAGTCTGACTTCCTGTAGCCCCCCTTGACCTATATCCGCCATAGTTACCATAACTACCATATCCACCATATCCACCGCCAAAAGATCCACCACCATAATTACCAAAACCTCTCCCACCAAAGCTTCCCATGCCAGATCTTGAACCAAATCCTCCAAAGCCTCCACCAGCACTACCTCCAAATCCTCCTCTGCTAAACCCTCCTGCTCTTCCGCTTCTTCCAAAACCACTCCTTCGCATTCCAGATAATCCCGTTACAACCTTTATACCCCTTTTATTTGTTTCTCTGCCCTTCTCGGAAGCAGCTAATTTAGTTATTCCTTTTCCAAAGACAAAATCAAAAAATGTCTTATGTTTTATTACTCCAATGTTTTTCCCCACCACTCTTTTAACATATGATCTTCTCGTACTTTTTTGATAATCTACTTCATGGGTGGTATTTGGGTTGTTTACAGCTACAAGCAAAATTCCCTTGCCTGTTATTTTCTTTACCTTCCAATCATTTAACCATAAATCACCCTCTTTAAGTTTCACAGTTCCTGAAATCTGTGAGGTATTCATCTTAGGTCTAACAAGTGCAAATTTTTCATTACCAAATATTGAAATCCCAAGTATAACAGGAGGATTGCCAAGTTTAATCTCCATATCTGGGTTTTGGGACTGAGGGATATTTATATTTCTGTCTTTATGAAATATATTATTATTTGACATAAATTCAATATCTTTTTCCCTATCTTCAGTAACATTATTTTCAACTGAGGGAATTTTTATTTCAGGTGCCCTGGCTTTTACCATTCCCAATAAAATATTTACATTGTGTTTTTCCCTCCAATCTTTCCACCCAAAAAAAAGACTTAACGTAAAAAGAATTATTAAGAAAAGGGAAATTCCATTTATAATCATTAATTTCTTAAACATAACTATCTCCTATTTCCTTGCCTTTACTTTTCTGACAGACCTAACTGCCCTTTTTCTTGGAACATTTATATTTTTAACAAAATAGGTAAAGAGGTGTGCCCTAAAATTCACTGTTTTATCCGGCCTCATGTTCCAGGCGTTTACAGCAAAATAACTAAATTCAAGGTATTTTTCACTTTTTTCAATATCATCAATAAACTTAAACATTTGATCAGGTCTGCCCCTTGCTTCAATCAATACAGTTATTCTCTCTATCCTTTTTAGAAATGGATATTTTTCAAGGGTTTTTTTTGAAAATACAAATTTACTTTTAACATTAGTGAGACGTCTTAGCTCAAGGCCTTCTTTGGATGCAACCTCAGTTAAATAAGCATGTAAATGGGGAACAATTTTATTGGGATCGCTACCCATATACAACCTGCTTAAAAATTTGCTTTCAATTTTTCTTACCTTTGCAAGGTCTCTATTTAAAAAATCCTTTTGCTTTATGAGTCTTTCCATTCTCAAAAATCTTTTTTCAGCTGATGTAGTTTTATCCCCTATTTCAAACACATCA
>JALULU010000165.1 GCA_027040585.1 Acidobacteriota bacterium
GTATGAATCATGTGTCAGAATCACAGGCAGGAATGCCTGTGTTACACTACTGGCACAGGCAGGAAATTTGATTGTAGCACAGACATTCCTGTCTGTGTATGAATTCAGGATGGGATGAGATGGGGACAGACCTGTTAAATTGACCAAAATGAAAAGTGGTGGAAAAGATAAAAATGGTGAAAAATGGATGGGGAGGGTTTATTCCCTCCGAGTTTATTTAATTAACTTTGGTTTCGGTTTGCTTTGGGTTTTGAGTGGTTTTTGAATTCTTAGAAGTTGATTCAAGATTTGAAGAAGAAGGTTCTTCTTTGACGATAGAAAGTGCTTCACCTAATCTATTTCCTTCATACGAAAAGGCTACTACATCAAATAAATATCGATTGTTATTATCACCTTTTGAAATTTTTACCCATGAAACTAACCTAATATAATTATTTTTCTCATTAGGGTCTAACACATCAACCGCAATGTCCTTAACCTCCCAACCCTTCGGAATGACCAATTCTCTTTCAAATGGGACTAATGGACTGCCATCAGCAGGCATTAAATTGTTTATTATTTGTTGTGCTCCATTATCTACCCTATACGTTGATATTAAATGAACATGTGTTTCTTTGGTATCAGGATCAACCCATTTCATAACTAACATGTGCATACCTCCAAATTCACCAACTGCTGACTTCATTAAAGGCGAATATGTAGTCTCTGCTGCTTGACCATCATCATTTAAACCTTGTTCAGGAGCTGCTCTAATACCCGAATCTTCTTGTTTAAACCAATAAACCTCAAATTGCTTCCTTGTTTCTTCATTGCTTAACGATCTGTAAAACTTATCTAACCATATCTTATCTTTTTCCATTTGTTCTACTGCTTTTTCGGCATATTCTCTTTTATACGTACCTCTATCATAAGTTGCACCAACTTGTTCTAAATATTCAATAGCATCTTCATCATATGTTTTATCAAACACCACACTATCTGCAACTCTATCAGAAGAGCAAACAATTGCAACCCTATTGGGTTCAAATATAAACGTAAATTGTCCATACTTTATCATTGTCGTTTTTATCTTTTTTGTCCTTCTATACCCCTTTACATTTTCCTTAAGCAGGTCAAAATTCAATTTGGCACCGTGTAATTGGTAGTTTAAACCAAATCCCTCTGCATTTACGAAATTGTGAGAGAAGTTCTCAATGATTAACTTTTCTATATCCTTTTTTGTTGTGCTATCTGTTATTTCTTCACATATTTCCCTGGCATCAAAGGCGTAGGCTAAAATCAATATCGCCTTTTCCTCACTACTTAATTTCCCATCTTCTAAATTGACATTCTCAAATGTACAAATATTTGAAGATGTCTTATAAGCCACATACTTTCCATTTTCCTTTATCTTCTTTAAAAGCTTGGGATTGTTTTCTCTGATGCTATCATATAACTTCGCTAAATGTTTTATGTAGGCATTAAGTACATTATTTTTACCTATGAGTTTGGAAACTTCTATTTTATTGAAATTCTGTCCTTCATATAAACTATTATAAATAGCAGGTGGTGAACGTGCTTCAAAAGTTAACACTTTTTCCAATTTTTCTTCATCAATTAAAAGTAGAAACCTCTTTGATTTTTTCCCTTTTGGAGTGTTTTCCCTATTGGCTATTATTCCCCTTTTTTTACCCTTTCCACCATTTTTTAGTTTTGAAACATCTATGACTTTCAGTCCTAATCTATCTATTAAATCCCTATATACCTTAGTATAACGTTCATTAGGAATAAGAACATCACCATACGTTTGTCCATCTAATAAAACCTCCCCCCTCTTTCTTATCTCCTTGGCGTATGCTTCTAACTCCTTCACATATGCCTTAACATTCTCACTCATCTTAGGTGTATAAACTACTTTGATTTTAGCGGGTTCTTCTAAATCTGGTTTATTATATAATAAAGCTCTATACCAAATAATCTTATCACCTTCTACAAACCTTCTGTCCCAAACAATCTTATTATCTTCTACATTTAAATGAAATGATTTTGTGGTCTTTCCATTTAGATATTCATTGGTCAGGTAAATGTATGCATAATTCCCACCATTTAGCATTGGATTTTCACTATTTTCCTCTGTTGCGAAAGAATAGCCCTCCACAAAGGAACCATTTTCAATAGCTTTCTTTAATCTCTTTGCATTCACACCATTATAATCATCTACTCTATTGTAAAAATACCAGGGAGGTTTAAAGGAAGGACTTATAATTAAATCGTTATTGCTTACTTTAACAATATTTGGTGTAAAATCATCAGTAAATTTCGGATTCCACCCATTTATTGTCCCCAAAACAAAAACCCCACAAAGCAACACCAAAATCAGAAGAAAAGTTAACCTTTTCATAACCTTCCCCCAAAAAAAGTTTTCAAGGATATTATAGCAGATTTATCTTATTAAAAAAAGTGAGACTATTGCAAGGGATAAGCCCATGTAGCCCTTAAGGGGGATTTTTTCTTTAAAGAAAAATCTCCCAGCTAAAACTGTTAAGGATACAACGCTTACATCTGTTGCCGCAAATACAACAACCCCTGGAAGCTTTGAAAGGGCAAGAACAAAGAAATATAAATTTAAGTAGTTAAAAACTCCTATTAAAAATCCAATTAAAACATCCCTTAAGCTCCTCTCTTTATCCTTCCAGA
>JALULU010000166.1 GCA_027040585.1 Acidobacteriota bacterium
TCAAAACTTATAGATGGAATTTTAAAGAGTTCGGGTCCATATTTTGTTTTTTTCCTTTTTTTATTGCCTTTTGCCATAGGATTTTTAACAGGGGTTAATACTGCATATGTGGCAATAACCTTTCCTTTTTTTATAAAGATTTTTGGCACAAATTTAAATCTTATTTCCTTTGCTTACATCAGCGGCTTTATGGGGGTACTCCTTTCACCATTACACCTCTGTCTTATTTTAAGTGCAGATTACTATGGTGCAAAGGTGGGAGATGTGATTAAATATCTTGTAATTCCAGTTTTTATTTTGATTGCATTTAATTTTTTTATTCTCTATGAGCGGGGATGGGTTTTATTGTAAATTTTAAGCAGTTCTTCAATCCCCATGTGAGTGTACTTCTGAGTTGAACTTAATGAAGCGTGCCCCAATAACTCTTGAATTGTCCTCAGATCTGCACCATTATTTAATAGATGTGTTGCAAATGAATGTCTTATTGTATGTGGAGAGACCTTTCTCTTTATGGCAAGTTTTGTTATGTATTTTTCAAGTATTCTTCTAACAGACCTTGGGGTGAGCCTCCCACCTCTAAAATTTAAAAAAAGTGCTTCAGGGGAAGTGTTTTTATTTTTACTTAAGAATTCAGTTCTAATATTTAAATACGCTTCAACTTTTCTCCTTGCAACGCTATTAAAGGGAATAATCCGCTCCTTTTTTCCCTTTCCCTTTACTTTAACAATTTGCCTGTTTGTATCAATGTCATTTATATTTAATGAACAGAGTTCACTTACCCTCATACCAGTTGCATATAAAAGTTCAAGAAGCGCTCCATCTCTCCTGCCTAAATTTGAATCATTCTGAAGGCTTAAAAGTTCATCAACTTCTGGAAAGGTGAGAAAATTTGGAAGATCTTTGTCAAGTTTGGGATATGGAACATTTGAAATGGGATTTATTTTTATTTTTTTATTTAAGTGCAGATATTTAAAAAAGGATTTCAGGGATGAAATTTTTCTTGCAACGCTTCTTTTTGAAATTTTTTTTGAATATAAAAAGCCTAAAAATTCCCTTATGGTATAGTGGTCGATTTTTTCAATGTTTATTTTTTCACTGTTTTCCATTTCCTTTAAAAATTCATAAAATTGATTCAGGTCGATTCTGTAGTTTCTAATTGTGTTTTCTGAGTAGTTTTTTTCAAATTCTAAATGGTCTAAAAATTCTTCTATTAAGGGTTTTAAATACTTCATAAAATAATTTTAACTTAAAGTGGTGCCAGGCACAACAAAATAAAATGGTGCCAGGCACAAAAATAAGAAGGGAAATAAAAAAGTGCCAGGCACAAAATTTTTGATAATTTTTACTTGTAAAATTGCTTTTTAAATATAAAATAATTCTTATTTGTTATTCAAAATTAATAAGAGGAGTAAATTATGGGTTTTAGTATTTTTGATCTTTTTAAAAAGTCTCCTTTTGAGCCTATTCAGGAGCAGATGAAAAAGATAAAAGAATGTGTGTATAAATTACCTGTAATGATTGAACATTTGAAAGTGGGGGATTTTGATAAATATGAGGAGGACGCAAAAATTATATCTCATTTAGAGCATGAGGTAGATATTTTAAAGAATAGGATAAGAGATAATCTTCCAAAGAGCATTTTTTTACCTGTACCAAGGGATACACTGTTAAACATTCTCTCTTCTCAGGATGCCATTGCTGACTATGCTGAGGACTTTGCTGTTCTTGTTACTTTAAGACCTATGAAATTACCTGAAGAACTTTATAAACCATTAGATGAGTTTATGAAGTTGATATTGAAAACGTTTGATCAAATTTATGAAGTGGTTATGACCCTTGATGAATTACTTGAAACCTCTTTTGGTGGAGAGGTTGCTAAAAAGGTTTATGATATGATAAATAAGGTCGGAGAATTTGAGCATGAAGCTGATATAGCACAGGCAAATCTTGCAAAGGAACTTTTTAAAATAGAGGATAATTTAAAGCCAATGGATGTTTTTATGTGGCTTAAAATATTTAATAAATTGGGAGATATAGCCAATTTGTCCGAAAAAGTTGGCAATAGAATTAGATTATTCATTTCTAAATAATTTTTATATAGGGAATCATGGACACACATACACTTTACCAATTAGCCTTTTATCTCACTCTCTTTTTTGGCTTTTACATGGCTTGGAATGTTGGTGCAAACGATGTTGCAAATGCCATGGGAACATCAGTTGGTTCAAAAGCTGTAACTCTTTTTCAAGCAGTTTTAATTGCATCCATTTTTGAGTTTAGTGGTGCATATTTTGTTGGGGATAGGGTTACAAGTACAATAAGAAAGGGAATAATTGATATAACTTTTTTCTCAAAGCAACCTGAACATCTAATGTATGGGATGCTTGCAGCGCTTATTGCTACTTGCCTTTGGCTTCATCTCGCCACTTACAAAGGCTTACCTGTTTCGACAACCCATTCCATCGTTGGGGCAGTAATTGGTTTTGGGATGTTTACCACTGGTGTTCAAAATATAAAATGGATGAAGGTTGTAAGTATAGTTGCAAGCTGGATAATTTCTCCAGTGATTGGTGGTATTCTTGCTTTTTTAATATTTTTCTTTATAACAAGAAAGATATTGTACAAAAAGTATCCAGTAAGGGCTGCCTCAAAATATTTGCCCTATTTGATTGGAATTCTTATAATGGTTCTTACAATGTCCCTTGTTTATAAAGGTTTTAAATTAAAAATATCCTTTTTCCCTGCACTCATTTATTCTTTTATAACAGGAGTAGTTTCATTTATTGCCATTAAAGTATATTTTAGAATATTGTGGCAGAAGTCGAGGAAAAATTATTTTAAAAGACTTGCCGATACAGAGAAGGTTTTTAAATATATGCAGGTGGTTACTGCCTGTTATGTTGCCTTTGCACATGGTTCAAACGATGTGGCAAATGCTGTAGGTCCTCTTTCAGCTGTTGTGGCAATTTTTAATACCCACAAAGTTTCCCCCAATGTACCTGTTCCTTCCTGGGTCTTAGCTCTTGGTGGACTTGGAATTGTTGTTGGGATTGCAACCTATGGATATAAAGTTATTAAGACCATAGGTGGTAAGATAACTGAAATAACTCCCACAAGAGGTTTCTCAGCTGAATTTGGTGCTGCCACAACCATACTTGTTTGTTCAAAATTGGGACTTCCCATCTCAACAACCCACACACTTGTTGGTGCGGTAATTGGTGTTGGGTTTGCAAGAGGGATTGCTGCCCTTGATTTTAAAGTAATAAGAGATATTATAATCTCGTGGTTTGTGACTATTCCTTTTACTGCAATAATCACAATTTTAATATATGAATTTTTTAAATATGCGTTTTTGGGGTAAGATTGAAAAAATTTCTAAAGAAAGTTTCGTCAACTTTTAAAAAAGAAGGATATCAATTTTTTGTTGGTGGGCCTGAATCCTTTTTAATTTATTTAGGGTATGAAAAATTTAAAGAATTTAAAATTTTTTCAAACTGTGACCTTGTTTTTTTGGCAGAAAATTTTGAAAGTGTTAAATATTCAGAAGATGGGTATTCTTCTGTTTTAGAAATTTCAGGCATTAAATTGAAATTTATAATTGAGCCCGAAATGGATTTGAAAGTTCCAGGTAATTTAAAAAAAATGTTAAACAGTTATAATTTAAATCTTGAATGTTTCTTTTACATTCCTTTCGAAGATAAATTTTTTGATCCCTTCGCCGTTTTTAATAAAACTCTAAAAAAGAGAAAGTTATCATTTATGAATGATGGTAGTGTTAAGCTAAAAAATTTTTTAAAAAGCATTTACTTTGCATCGGAATATGGATTTGAATTAGAAGAAAATGTTTTAATTGAAAATGGAAAAATTTCTAACATAGATATTGAGTATTTTTTAAAAATTCTTACTTCTAAAAATCCCTTCTATGGACTTTTAGTACTTGATAGGGTGCATATACTGGAAAAGATAATACCTGAAATAAAAGATTTAAAAGGTTGCCCTCAGGATAAGGAATTTCACCCGGAAGGTGATGTGTTTGCTCATACTATGCAATGTTTTAAGAATTTTAGGACTGATAATAGAATGTTGGCTATTTCTTTACTTTTGCATGATATAGGTAAACCTTATACAATTACCTATTCTCCTTCACTTAGATTTCCATTTCATGCAGAAGTTGGGGCTAAAATTGCAAAAAAAATTTCAAGGAAGCTTGGATTTACAAAAACAGAGAGTGAAGAAGTATCTTTCTATATTAGAAATCATTTACTCGGAGCAATAATTAGAAATACTTCTTATGAACATTTGAAAGAAATTATAGATTCGCCAAATTTTGAGAACCTTTTAAAGTTATACAAGGCTGATATTTTAGGAAGTGTGGGAAATTTAAGGGAGTATAAAAAAGCATTGAAATACTTTAAAAATTTAAAGAAAGAATCTATGTTTTTTTAATTATTTTTAATTCATATTTGTGGTAATTGTCAGTGCCAGGCTAAATTTAATTACTATAGATATTTTGATCTAACGAATAAATTTAAATTTAGAAATTAATTTCTTTTCTCTCAAATTTTTTCTTGAGAAAAAAGGTTGCATAGATTATCCCTGCTGAAAATCCACCTATGTGAGCCCACCAGGCTATGCCACCTCCTGTACTTCCAATTGAAAATAGACCAAATACAATCTGAATTAAAATCCACAACCCAATCCACAACAACGCAGGTAATTCTATGATTTCAAAGAATATGAATATTGGCAAAAGTGTAAGTATCTTTGCATGGGGATAAAAAATCATGTATGCTCCCAATACTCCAGCAATTGCTCCACTTGCTCCTATACTCGGGATGGGAGAATTGGCATTAAAAATTATGTGTAAAAATGAGGCAGCAATCCCACACGATAAATAGAATATTAAATATCTAAAATGCCCCAGCATATCTTCCACGTTGTCTCCAAATATAAATAAAAACCACATATTTCCCAATATGTGTAACCAACCCGCATGTAAAAACATAGATATTATGATTGAAATAAAAAGGAAAGATAGTGAAATGTGATATGAAGAATTTAGATAGAGTAAAAATCTCTGTGGTACAACACCATATTGAAATATGAAAAGTTTTAAATTTTGGCCAAGCCCTAACTCATAAAAAAAGAATATAAAGTTGACCAGAATTAGAGAATAATTAATGATTGGTAACTTTCTATGTGGTATATCATCTCTAATGGGAAACATAAATCAACCAATTAAAAAAACTCATATTTAAAATACAATATTTTTGTTAGAATGTCTATTTAAAAGAGGAGGTTTTTCATTGGCAGTTGATTTGTCCGTTAAGATAGGTAGATTAAAACTCAAAAATCCAGTTCTTACTGGAAGTGGAACATTTGGATACGGACTTGAATATGAGGACTTTTTAGATCTTGAGAAATTAGGTGGGGTGGTAGTTAAGGGGATTTCATTGAAACCGAAAGAGGGAAATCCACCTCCAAGAATTTGTGAGACACCTTGTGGATTGTTAAATAGTATTGGCCTCCAAAATGTTGGAATAGATAGATTTTATATTGAAAAATTACCATTACTTAAGAAAAGTGGGTGTACTGTAATTGTAAACATTTTGGGTGATAATTTTGAGGAATACGTGAAGATATCAGAGGTAATTAGAGAGAGGGGAAATGTTGATGGTGTTGAGGTAAATGTATCCTGTCCCAATGTAAAAAGTGGGGGAATACATATTTCAAAATCGCCTGAGGCTATAAAAAAACTTACAAAAATTTTAAGGGACACGCTTAAAAATATTCCCCTATTAATAAAATTATCCCCAAATGTTTCAGATATTGTCCCTTATGTAAAGGCTGTTGAAGATGGTGGTGCTGATGGAGTTACACTTTCAAATACCTATGTGGGAATTGGTATTGATATTGATACTATGAAACCTAAACTTTCTAAGATAAAAGGGGGACTAAGTGGCCCTGCAATAAAACCCCTTTCTCAGAGAATTGTCTTTGACACTACTACAAATTGTAAAATTTCAGTGGTTGCCTCTGGTGGTATAATGAATTATATTGATGCACTTGAATATTTAGCACTTGGTGCAAAGGCTTTTGAAGTGGGTACAGCAAATTTTGTTAATCCCAGAATTTCTTTTAATATTTTAGAGAATATTAGAAAATATTTTATGAAAAAGGGAATAGGTTCATCTGGAGAGTTTGTTGGAATTTTTCTTAAAAAAAACAATTTAAATTATCCAGCTATGGAGGATTAGATGGTGGAAGAAAAAATTATCATTGCACTTGATACAACTGAAAAAAGTAAAATTGATGAGATTATAAAAACCTTTAGGGATAAAAATTTAATCTTTAAGGTGGGACTTCAACTCTTTAACAATATGGGGCCTGAAATAATTAAAAGAATTAAGGATAGTGGGAATAGAGTTTTTTTAGATTTAAAGTTGTTTGATATTCCAAATACAATGATTGAAGCGGCGAAAGAGATGGCTTTAAATGGCGTTGATCTTTTTACAGTTCACCTTTTAAATGGGAGAAATTCACTAAAAGGGTTGAGGGAAGGACTTGAGTCATTTTGTAATGAAAAAGATCTTAAAATACCTGAAATTGTGGGGGTGACTGTATTGACCTCTTTTAGTAGTGAAGATTTCCACATTACTTTTGGTGGGTTTTCGATTTCTAAAATGGTTGAAGAATTGATTGTTATGGCTAATCAGGCTGGAATTAAAACTCTTGTTTCTTCTCCAAAAGAAATAAAACTGATAAAGGGAATTTTTCCTTACGTTAAGCTTATAACACCTGGAATTAGACCCAGGGATTATATAAAAAAAGATGACCAGAAACGGGTTCTTACTCCAAAGGAGGCAATTTTACTTGGAGCAGATTACCTTGTTATTGGCAGACCTATTATTAAAAGTGATAATATGCTAAAGGCATATGAAAACATAGTTAAAGAAATAAAAGAATAAAGGAGTTTTTTTATGGTTGAGAAAAGAAAAGCAAAAGAGGGTGATACCCTTACAATTTCCTATGAGGGAAAGTTTGAAAATGGTGAGGTTTTTGATGCTACAGGAGATCAGTTTTTTACGTTAAAGCTTGGGGAAACACCTCTCATAAAAGGTTTTGAAAAGAATTTAATTGGAATGGAAGAGGGTGAGAGTAAATCTTTTAAAGTTTTACCAGAGGATGCTTATGGCAAACGTATGGATGAATTGGTTATAGAAATGGACAAGAAAAATTTACCTGAAAATATACCACTTGAAAAGGGAGTTGAACTGGAAGTTGTTTCAGAGAATAACAATCAAAAGTATTATTTTATGATTTCTGAAGTAAAGGAGAACACTGTGCTTTTAGATGGAAATCATCCATTGGCGGGGAAAACACTCTTTTTTGATGTAAAATTGGAAAAAATTGGATAAAAAAAGGGAGTCAAAAGACTCCCTTTTTTTCATTTATACTCTTAATTATGGAGTATATGGTAAAGAAGATATATTTCCTGCAATGTAATTTGCAAGTATTGCAAGGTCCATTGCATCTATATTTGAATCACCATTTAAATCAGCATACTGATTTCCACAACTAAAAGTTACATCCTGCCCTGATAGATACTGAGTAAGTAGAAGTAAATCTGAGATGTCAACATTACCATCCCTGTTTAAATCACCATATGAGCATTCAACTGTGCTACATGTTGTCTGCTGACAAACTGTTGTCTGTGTATCTAAATGTACATCATCTATCCACCACCCTGTTGTATTTGAACTATCATCGCATGCAAGTCTAAATCTTATCTTTACTGTTTGACCTGCATAGTGGGAAAGATCCACAATGACCTGCTCCCAATCAGCTGCTCCGGTCCAGGCTTTTCTTCCACCTATTGGAGAACTGTAACCTGAGCTAATTGTATTTGTATAGCCGTTTTGTGTTATATAATTTCCAAGGTCTTCCCATGTGCTTCCGCCATCTGTTGAGATTTCAATCACACATCCATCATATGTATTTTCCATGTCATATTTCTGCCAGAAAGTAAGTGTTGAAGTATCCCCAAGAGTTTGTTCTGGCATATACAAATAATCATCCTTTACACTGTTTACATCAGAACAGAACCATGCATGCGTAGCTGAGTGGGAATTATCAGTGACAAGACTCCAGTCATCAGTTCCCTGGCCAGCACTGTGTGTCCAGGATCCCTCACCGTTTTCCATATCATCGTCAAAACTACTTGACTGAATATCTGCATTTGTAAGCTGGTCAAATGAAGATGAATCTGTCTGACCATAGTTGTCCACATTTTTACAACTTGCATTGAAACCAAAAGTTAAGGTTTCAGGGCAACCTACTGAATTTCCAGCAACAACATCAAAGGATATATCCTTGGTTTCTCCAGGGGCAATATTTACTGAAAGTGTCTGAGGCGAATTAGATATATCACATTTTTGCTGAATTAAAGTAAATCTTGGATTTACAGCAGTGCCACTTCCATTATTTTTAACTGTAATGGTGAAAGTTGATAGCTCATTTTTATCGGGGATTCCATCTGTATCACAATTTCCATTTGAATCATCTACTGAGTGTGAGACATATTCTAATATTGGTCTTTTAACCACTACACTAAAAGATGTTGTACCACTGTGACCTTTAGATGTGGTTGACCATGCAATTTTAAAGTCTATTGAATCGTTGTCTGGAGTACTTGGATCTACAGTAAATTCAAAAGGTGTAATATTTTCAGCAGAATTATTAGGTGCTATATCTGGATATGCCGAGGAGTTTGAATCTACTGTTATATAAGCATCGTTAGTAGATAAAGTTGTGTTAATACCGCTTGCTGTATCCTGACCAACATTTTTAAGTATTACTTTAAGTTTGTATTGATTTCCTGGATTTACTTCCAACACAGGTGTTCCATTATTGTAGTCAAGAACCTGATTTGAATCATAAGCAAGGTATGGGCCACTTGCTGGAATTACATCTATAGTTCCAGTATATTTTTTGTTGTTGTGATGTGTGATTACAACGTTTAAAGTCATAACATCGGGTAATGGATTTGCAAACTGAATAGTTACATTTCCTGATGAATCGGTATAACCAACTTGGTGTATGTTATTACTTGTATTATAAACACATACAAGTGCGTTTTCTATTGCGTTTCCCGATTGATTTTCTACATGGAAATTAATGGTATTGGTACCAACAGGAACCTGATTTTGATAGGTGCAATTAAGTTGTGCCGGTACATCATCTACAAAATCAAGGGAACAATCCCCAAGCATGTTGTAAATTTCAAAATAGTATCTTGTATCATCTGTATCCCCATAGTGAACAAATAACTGGTGTTTTGCATTATCTGTTATTTTTCCTAAAATTGTAATACCATTAGCAAATACACCGTCCCACATTCTCCTTTCAAGGATATCATCCTGATCCCAAAAACTATACATTGAAGCTCCGAAATATAAAATTGCACCATGTGGATCCCTTATCCATGTTTCACCAAAACACTCATCATATGTAAATGAATTTGTTACACAGGCATTTCCAATTACAAATGGATAGTCATCTGTGGTTGTCAAACTGTGGATGTCATCCTGCGTAAATTCCGGACCTGCCCACTCATATTCACCACCATGGCCAGAATAGTTTATTGCAAATCTCCCATCATTGGCGCTATTTACAGCATCAGTTTCTTTTGCATTGTAAGTTACTGCATAGACTTTATCTCCACCATCCTGTGGATTATTTGGGAAAATACCTGTATAACCAAGGTGGCTGCTATCTGTATATGTGCTAATAACATAGTTGTGTGTTCCTTCTGCAGTTTGATAGTTACTACTGTCACTTGTTGCAATAAATTCAATTTTTCTACACCAGCTTGTGTTTGAAAAACTTAAGTTGTCATACATTGTTGCTTTACCTAAATAGGTGTGAAGTTGATCAAGTGTGCTTACACTTATTCTTGAAACAAGTACGTCTGGGGCGAGGAGGTCATCACTATAAGGTTCTGGATCTATTGCGGCATAGTAGTTATCAGCTGCTCTTGCTTTATCTCCAGAACTGGAACTTGCTGTTCCCTCTTTGTAAGGAATAGTATCCGTATCTCCTACTAATATTACGTATGTGAGGGATGGATTGCTCCAGTTCAGATATTGGTTTCTTATATAATTTCTCAAGTCATCACATGTGCTTCCAA
>JALULU010000167.1 GCA_027040585.1 Acidobacteriota bacterium
ATGTCTTATAAGCCACATACTTTCCATTTTCCTTTATCTTCTTTAAAAGCTTGGGATTGTTTTCTCTGATGCTGTCGTATAGTTTTGCCAGATGATTTATGTAGGCATTAAGTACATTCTTTTTACCTATGAGTTTGGAAACTTCTATTTTGTTGAAATTCTGTCCTTCATCTAAATCATATTCTAGTGGTGAACGTGCTTCAAGAGTTAACGCTTTTTCTAATTTGTTTTCATCAATCACCAAAGCATAACCTTTACTTGTGTCATTTTCTAATATTCCCTCTTTAACTGTCAGTCCTAATCTCTTTATCAAATCCCTATATAGTAAAGGATAATGATCCTCAGGAGTAAGAACATCACCGTAAGTCTCTCCATCCAATAAAACCTCTCCCCTCTTTCTTATCTCCTTAGCGTATGCTTCTAACCTCTGTACATATGCCTTAACATTCTCACTCATTTTAGGTGTATAAACTACTTTAATTTTAGCAGGTTCTTCTAAATCTGGTTTATCATCTAAACTTCTGTCCCAAACAATTTTATCCCCTTCTACATTTAAATGAAATGATTTTGTGGTCTTTCCATTTAGATATTCATTGGTCAGGTAAATGTATGCATAATTCCCACCATTTAGCATTGGATTTTCACTATTTTCCTCTGTTGCAAAGGAATAGCCCTCCACAAAGGAACCGTTTTCAATAGCTTCCTTTAATCTCTTTGCATTCACACCTTTATAATCATCTACTCTATTGTAAAAATACCAGGGAGGTTTAAAGGAATGGCTTGTAATTAAATCATTATTAATCCTTCTAACAGTACTAGATTTAAAATCATCAGTAAATTTTGGATTCCACCCATTTATAGTCCCAAAAACAAAAACCCCACAAAGTAACACCAAAATCAGAAGAAAAGTTAACCTTTTCATAACCTTCCCCCAAAAAAAGTTTTCAAGGATATTATAGCATGAAAGGGTGTAGGAGTGTAATTTTTAAAAGGGAATTGAAAAATCCCTAACTTGATTTGCCCTCAATAATATCTGAAATTTCCTTCATTGCATTTAAAACAGTCTCAATGTGTGAGGTTAAATCCACCCCCAATTCCTCAACTCCCTGATAGATTTCTTCCCTGTTTACCTTTTTTGCAAAAGCCTTGTCCTTTAACTTTTTCTTAACAGATTTTACCTTAACACTTTTAATGCTCTTATCTGGCATAACAAAGGAAACAGCAAGGATTAATCCTGTAAGTTCATCAATTGCAAAAAGTGCCCTTGCCATATCCGTTTCCCTTGGTACTCCAGTATAGGAAGCGTGTGAAAGAATTGCCTTTACAATATCTTCATCAACACCCATCTTTCTTAAAATTTCAGCCCCTTTATAGGGGTGATCATCTGGAAATTTCTCATAGTCAAAGTCGTGAAGTAATCCGGCGATACCCCATTTTTCCTTATCACCATTAAAAATTTCTGAATATTTTTCCATTGCAGCCTTTACACTAAAAGCATGTTTTAACAAAAAATCATTTTTCGTATATTCTCTTAATAACCTCTCGGCATCCTCAATTGTAAAATTCATCACAAACTCCATATTTTTTTAAATTCAATTTTAAAAATTTTCGTACAAAAATTCAAATTATATAATATATACTCTAAGAATATTTTTCACAATAAGGAGATGTGTATGATGAAGAAATTTTTTCTAATGCTTCTTGCATTTACGCTTCTTATGTCACTTTCTTTTGCAGGAAGCTGGCACACATTTAAAATTGGGAAGAAATCTTTCCCAAAAAAAGCAAATGTGCAACTACTTTCAAATAGTCCCCAAAACGTAGCTTTTAGTATTGGTTTAAACGGACTATGGACTGACGTAAAGAATACCCATAAGAAACTCTTTTCAACTGTGAGTTTTCCAGATGCGGGTGTCACTAACAAAATAGGTATGCCTCAACTCCCCGTTATAAGGAAAATGGTTGAAATTCCTTATGGAGCAGATTTTAAAGTAAACTGTTATGTAAAAAATGAAACAGAACTAAATTTAAAGGGGATAGGGCTAAATTACAAGATAATTCCAGTACAATATTCAATCCCAAAAATCCCAGGTGCTGAAAGGAAAATACCCTTTGTAATCAATGAAAAGTTTTATAACTCCAACAAATATTACCCTGAAAGAAATGTAAGCTTCACAGGACCTTACTATTTTAGAGGTCATAAGACAATAATGGTTGAATTTTATCCCGTCAAATATAACCCCTATAAAAACACAGTAAAAGTTATAACAGATGCAGATATAGAAGTTGACTTTACAGGTGGAGATTGGGCAAAAACTGATGAATATATAGCTTCAAAATTTTCTCCGACATTTGAGGATTGGTTTTCTAAAAATGTAATAAACTATAGAAAATTTACTGGCATTAAAGGGACTTCAAGTCAGGAATATTCAGAGGGAATGTTGGTTGTTGTTGGTTCAACTTTTGTGGGGGATTCCCAGCTTGAAGATTACTTAAATCAAAGGAGAGCCGAAGGATTAAAAGTTGTTGAAGTCCATATGAGCGATATTGGAAGCACATGTGATGACTTGAGAAATTATATAAGAAACCAATATCTGAACTGGAGCAATCCATCCCTCACATACGTAATATTAGTAGGAGATACGGATACTATTCCTTACAAAGAGGGAACAGC
>JALULU010000168.1 GCA_027040585.1 Acidobacteriota bacterium
TATACCCTAAAGGTTGGAGAGGTATTATTAGGTAGAAAGGGAAAGTATGAGGTGATTCGGAAGCTTGGTGGTGGGGGGATGGGTCATGTATATCTTGCCAGAGAATTAGACGGAAAATTTGATTTTTGCGCCATTAAAGAGATTATAGATTATTATTCCGATCCAGAAGATAAGGAAAGAATTGTTAGGGAGTTTAAAAGGGAAGCTAAACTACTTAAGAATTTAAGCTATAGGAGTATTCCAAAGGTATATGACACATTTGAAGAAGATGAGTTCTACTATATTGTGATGGAATATATTAGAGGTCTTGATCTACATAAAGTGATGAGTATGCTTAAAAGACCTCTTTCTGAACCGAGAGTTATTAAAATTATGGTACAGGTTTGCGATGTGCTTCACTACTTACATACCCATAGACCACCTGTAATATATAGAGATTTGAAGCCTTCTAATGTAATGGTTATAAAGAATGACAGAATTTTTCTTGTGGATTTTGGTGTAGCCAGATTTGTATCTTCTAATATGAGTAATTTGACAACAGTTGGTACTTCAGGCTATGCTCCGCCGGAGTTGTATAGAAAACACCTTGAACCAGCAAGCGATCTTTATTCTTTAGGTGCTACCATTTTTAACTTGCTGACCAATGTATCTCCTCAGAAAAATCCTATAGGAATATTTAATTTTGATAAAAGTCCAAGACCCAGAGAGTATAATCAGGATATTTCGCCTGAAATGGAAAAACTGATAATAAAATGTGTTGATATTTGGCCCCATAATAGATTTCCTTCAGCAAGAGCAGTTAAAAAAGAATTGGAAAAGATCTGGAAGAAGTATTATCAAAGTTACAAGTTTGAGAATGACCTTTTAACAGCGATAAAGTCTGTAGATAAAAATGGAGAAGCTATGACTCTTGTGGAATCTCCAATTAATAGTAAAGGTGTGAGCAATTCTAAATTGAAGGATTTTGTAAAAGAGGTTGAAGAGGACCTGGATGAATTCATGCCAATTGATGCCCTTGAGAAAAAAGAAAAAATACATTATTATTGTTCTAAATGTATGCTTCCTATCTCTGAGAACGATATAATATGTCCTCATTGTGGGGCTCGCCAGCCCAACTCTCCTTTTATTAAAGTTCCGAGGGCTATTTTAAAATTAAAAGATGGAAATGTCTTTTTTAATATTGTGAAAGAGACCACTGTAATTGGTAGAAAAGATGAGCAAATGGGATATTTTCCTGACATTGACCTTTCAGAGTATGATAAGGAAAGACATATATCAAGGCTTCATGCGAGGATTTTAAAGTTAAATGAGGACTTTTATATTGAAGATCTAAAAAGTAAAAACAAAGTTGTTGTAAATAATAAATATATTTTGCAGCATGGGGTTACTTATAAGTTAAAAGATGGTGATATAATAAAAATTGGTAAACTTGAATTTATTTTTAAAAAATAAGAAACGGAGGAATTTATGAAAAAGCTATTGATTCAAGCGCAATGTCCTCACTGTGGAAAAAGTTTAAACGAAGGTGAGTGGATAGGTTTATTGGTTGAAGTTGAAGGACAGGGTAAAGGTGAGATAAAATTATCTGCATATTTTGGCGATTATTCTGTTATACTTCCCTTCCCTATCGAAGAAGGTAAAATAGCTAATTTTTCCTGTCCTCACTGTGAAAAAAATTTGAAAATAGAAAATAAATGTACTTTATGTGGTGCTCCTCTTTTTAGGATTAAAATAAAAACAGGAGGATATGTGGATGCCTGTACCCGAAAAGGGTGTAAAGGTCATGCAATAGGTGGATTTGGAGAAGTGGACGAATTGATGTTCTTAGTTAATAAACTTATTAATTCTCCCTTTCTATAATTTATGAATGAAAGATGGGAAAGAAATCTTTTTTTAGTTTATCTGTTTTTAATTTTTTTGGGAGAATTATCTTTTTATCTCTTTTTTAAGCAATATGTAAATATAAAAGAATACACAGGTAGAAATCCCTTTTATAGAAAATGTTGGAAAGAATACATTAATTCCTTACCACCTAAAAAGAAAGGGGTTTTGAGGGTCCTTTTCATTTCAAACAGCCAGGGGTTTGGTAAAGAGTTTGCTCCCGACGAAATTATTTCTTCCTGGATGGAGAGGTATTTAAATAAAAGTGGTTATACATTTGAAGTGTTAAATCTATCTATTGGTGGTGGACAATCTCCTGAATTTCTTTTTCTCCTTGCAGATTCAAAAAAATTAAAACCTGATTTGATAGTTTTCTCATTATCTCCTGCAAATTTTGGTAAAAAAGTTATTAATAAAAAATTAAGTGATTTTGTATCTGATGCCCCTCTTGAATTATATGGTAATGTTCCTGTTTTCTTTTTTGGGAATTATTTTACCAAAAAGTATATTGATGTGGAATTTAAACTCAGTTCTTTTTTTTATAAAAACTTCAAATCCTATCCCCTTTCAACTTTAATAATTGATGAACTTTCTATGAGATTTAGAAAATTTAAAAGATTTTTAAACCCCACTTTACAAAACAAATGGATTTTTTCTAAAAGAAGAAGGAGTATAATATCGAGGAAAAAAGAAGAGGTTATTGTTTTAAGAAGATTACTTAAAAAAAGTGAAGATATTGATAAGAGAATGGTAGACTGCTTTTATAATGCCATAATAAAGAATGGAGTTCCTACTATTTTTTTTAATCAACCTGTAAGGAGTAAGGGATATTTTGAGTACGAAAAGTATTTTCTAAAATTCAATAATTTGATGCAAAATCTCAATTCAAGGAATTTCAAATATTTTGACTTTTCAAGAAAACTTAATGATGGATATTTTGTTGACAATGTTCATTTAACATTAAAAGGTCATATGTGTCTTGGTAAAAAGTTTTCAGACGTGATTTTAAAAAATATAGATTTCTTTAAAGAAGATATAGAAGAATTTAAATAAAGATGGTATTATAGAAAGTTTCATGCTTGAAACTTTTTATGCCATTTTGTAATCTTTTTTTAGTCTGAAGTTTGCTACATGGAGGGAGGTATGAAGAGATTAAGAATCCATTTTATATTTTTTATGATGTTTATGGGATCTATTTTTTCCATGCAAAATATATCGCTTAAAGAATGTATTAAACTTGCCCTTTTAAAGAACCCGAAAATGAAGGCAGCAAAATTTCAGTTAGAGGCTGCTAAGAAAGAGAAAAAAGAAGCTTTTTCATATTATTTGCCTCATTTAAACTTTTCAGAAACTTTTACAAACGGAAATAATCCTGTCTATGTCTTTGGTACACTCCTTCAACAGCAGAAATTTGGTCCTGAAGATTTTGATATAAATCAATTGAATACTCCGGATCCTGTCAACAATTTTAGGAGCAGATTGACGGTTTATCAGTCCATATGGAATGGTGGTAAGATAAGGTCAGCTAACAAAATGGCAAAATTAAATGAGGAAATTAAAGGGAAGGAGGTTGAAGCAACATATCAACACCTTTTATTTTTAGTAACATCTGACTATTTTATGATTCAGCTGGCTGAAGAAAATTTAAAAACTGCGAGGTCTGCTTTAAAATCAGCTAAATCAAATCTTGAGAAGATAAAAAATATGTATGAACAGGGTATGGTTGTAAAATCAGATCTGTTGCGAATGAAAGTGTATCTCGCTGATGTAAAAAGAAAAGTACTTGAGGCTGAAAACAATGTGAATTTGAGTAAGGAAAAATTAAATGTAGACCTTTCTCTATCTTTAGATCCCAGTTTTGAAATAAGTGATAAATTAAAAAAGATAGATGTTAATTTACCCGCTGGTAGTTTTTTTGAAAGAAATGCCCTTAAAAGTAGGCCAGAACTATTGAGTATGGAAAAAGCAGTTAAAATAGCTGAGAGCAAATTAAAGATGGCTAAAAGTGAAAATTATCCTTCATTGGGATTCTTTTCTACGCTTGATTATAACAGGGGTACAAATGGTGGAAATGGAAGTAATTATATTCTTGGAGTTTCATTAAATTATAATTTATTTGATGGTTTTAATAAAGGTGCTAAAATTGCTGAGGAAAGAGCAAATTTAGAAAAATATAAAGCTCAATATGAGGAACTTAAAAATAATATTCTTCTTCAAGTAAAAAATGCCTATTTAAAAATGAGAACGGCACATCAACAATATTTGGTGGCTTTAGGCGCAGTAAAACAGGCAGAAGAAAGTTTAAGAATTGTTAAGAATAGGTATGAAGCAGGGCTTGCTACAGTTACAGATTTACTGAATTCAGAAACAGCTTTAACTGCTTCTAAAACAAATTTAAGTATGGCTATATATAATTTTAATATTTCTTACTTGAATTTAGAAGTTGCTGCTGGAATTTTAAACGAAAAAAGCCCGATTTTTAAATAAATGGTATTTTGGAGGGAAAGAATTATGAGGAAAATTTTTTTACTATTTTCATCTATAATAATTTTTCTTTTCTTAACAGGCTGTTCTGGCAAGATTAAACCGGGAACTGTAAAAATTAAAAGAAAAAATTTGGGATTTGTGAAAACATTTAAAGTTAAAAAATTAGCTAAAACAAAATTTTATGAGACCACTGGGAGTGTAATAGCAAAAGTCTCTTCCTCAATTTCTGGAAAGGTTATGGGAAGGGTAAAAAAGATATATTTTAAAGAAGGTGAAACTTTTAAAAAAGGTGACCTTTTAATTTCTATTGATGATAGAGATTTTCAATCAAAATTACAACAGGCGAAGGCGGCATATAGTGAGGCAAATAATGCTTTAAAAGAAATTGAAAAGGGTATAGAAGCTGCAAAATATGGGGTTGAAGCGGCTAAAGCTCAAAAGAAACTGGCGGATTTGACCTACAAAAGGTTTAAAACACTTTATAAAAAAGAATCTGTTAGTAGACAGGAGTTTGATGAAGTTGAAGCAAAATGGAAAGCAGCAGATGCTGGTTTGGGACAAGCTGAGGCAAGTTTGGCATCCCTTGAAGCCAAGAAACTTCAGGTATTAGATAAGATTAAACAGGCAAAAAGCGCAATATATGAAGCCAAATCATATATAGATTATTCAAGAATTAGGGCACCTTATAATGGAAGGGTCTTGAAAAAGTTTATAGATGAAGGTTCCACTGCAATGCCAGGTATGGTGTTATTACAGGTGGAAAAGATAGGAGAATATCAAGTGCTTGCCACAATTGATGAATCTCTTTTGAATAAAATAAAAATAGGGGATAGCGTTTGGGTTAAAATTGATTCTATAAATTATGATGAAAAAAATTGTAGGATAGAAGATATTATACCTTCAGTAGATCCTTTGAGTAGAACTGCTCAGATTAAGATTGCTTTAAAAAACAATAGCAATTTATATCCCGGTCTGTTTGGAAAAGTCTTTGTTCCAATAGGTGAAAGCAGAGATATTTGGATACCAAAAAAGTGTTTAATAGAAAGAGGGGAACTTAAAGGTGTTTATGTAGTGGATGGTGGAGATGTTGTACATTGGCGTATAGTTAAAACAGGAAAAGAACTTGGTAACGACGTTGAAATACTTAGTGGGCTAATGCCGGGAGATTTGGTGGTAGCTTCGAGCTTTGATAGGATTATAGATGGTGCAATTGTGGAGGTGAGAAGATGACCCGAATAGGGATAGCAGGTAGATTAGGTGGATTTTTTATGGAGTCAAAGTTGACTCCCATTATAATTGCCGCTCTTATATTACTTGGCATCTTTGCAATTTATAATACTCCGAGAGAGGAGGATCCTCAAATTTTGGTTCCTATGATTGATATAATGGTTCCATATCCAGGTGCCTCTGCCAAGGATGTGGAGACTAAGGTTGCTTCAGTCCTCGAGAGAAAGATGTGGGAAATCCCAGGAGTGGAATATGTTTATTCAACTTCAATGCCTGGAATGGCACTAATTACTGTTAGATTCTATGTAAACGAAGATGAGGAAAAAAGTCTTGTGAAACTTTATAACAAGATGATGTACAACATGGATTTAATGCCAAAGGGGGTGATGTTTCCTCTCGTTAAGAGTAGATCAATAGATGACGTTCCAATACTTACTTTAACTTTCTGGAGTAAAGACCTTGAATCTTACCAATTGAGAAGAATAGCAGCTGAGGTTAGAAATAAAATAAAATCCATAAATAATGTTTCCATGGTGGATATTTACGGTGGTGAACCGAGAAAATTCAGGATAATTCTCGACCCTGAAAAAGTTGCAGCTTACCACCTTTCACTTATGCACATAGCTGGGTATTTAATGCAACAAAATTTTGCTTTAACTTCAGGAAGATTTGAAAAATTAAACAGGGAATTTGTCGTAAAAGCGGGACCTTTTATTAAGTCTAAAAAAGATCTTGAAAATTTAATTGTCGGAATTTACAGGGGAAATCCCATATATTTAAGAAATGTTGCGGAGATAAAAGACGGACCTGGTGAACCGTCAAATTATGTTTTTATAGGTCTTGGACCTGAGGCAGCTAAAAAAGGAATGAAAAGGGTGGATCCTAAAAGGTATGAATATCCTGCAGTAACTCTTGCTATTTCTAAAAGGAAGGGATCTGATGCATATAAGACTGCCAATCTTGTTAAAGAGAAAGTAAATCAATTAAAAGGCATTATTATACCTTCAGATGTAAATATAACAGTAACAAGGAATTATGGAGATACTGCAAATGAAAAGGTAAATGAACTGATACTTCATTTAATCTGGTCAATTATAATTGTTGTTCTTGTTGTTTTCTTTTCAATGGGGCTTAGAACTGCATTTATTGTATTTATTTCTGTTCCTTGTACATTTGCTATAACACTTTTTATTTATTATTTACATGGGTATACATTAAATAGAGTTACACTTTTTGCACTTATTTTTGTTACAGGTATAGTAGTTGACGATTCTATTATAATTGTTGAAAATATATTCAGGCATTTTAGTATGCAGAAACTACCCAAAAGAGATGCTGCTATAGCTGCTATTTCTGAGGTAGGTAATCCAACTATTTTAGCTACTTTTACTGTAATAGCATCTGTATTACCAATGGCATTTGTTAGAGGACTTATGGGTCCTTACATGAGACCAATGCCAGTTGGTGCATCTGTTGCTGTGTTGTTTTCACTTTTTATTGCATTAAGTGCTACACCCTGGCTTTCTTACCATGTTTTAAAATATGGTGAGAAAGAGGAACCTTATGATCTATATAAAACTAAAACATATAAAATTTATGATAAATATTTAAGACCCCTCCTCTTAAGTGCTTCTAAGAGATTTGTTTTTATTGCGGTTGTTATAATTCTTTTACTGGCATCTATTTCAATGTTTTTGTTTAAAGCTGTGATTGTAAAAATGCTTCCCTTTGACAATAAAAGTGAATTTCAGGTAATTATTGATACGCCAGAGGGCACAACCCTTGAAAGAACGCTTCAAGTAGCAGAGAATATGGGAGAGTACTTGAGGAAAGTCTCTGAGGTTACGGACTATGAAATATATGCAGGAATTGCTGCTCCATATAATTTTAATGGCTTGGTGAGGCATTATTATTTGAGAAGAGGAGCAAATATCGCTGATATTCAGGTGAATTTAGTAAATAAGCATGAGAGAAGTGCTCAGAGTCATGACATTGCAAAAAGAGTTAGACCATTTTTACATAAAATTGCTGAAAAATATGGTGCAAGGGTTAAGGTTGTGGAGGTACCACCGGGACCACCAGTACTTTCAACTCTTGTCGCAGAGGTTTATGGGCCCAACCAGAAGACGAGAATCTCTGTTGCAAGAAAAATATTAAATATTTTTGATCATACTGAAGGAGTAGTTGATACTGACTGGTTTGTAAAAGACCCACAGGTGAAGTATGATTTTATAATTGATAGAGAAAAGGCAATACAAAATGGAGTCTCTGTTGAAGAAGCGGTTAAAACCTTGAGGATGGCATTAAGTGGAATGGATGTTGGGTATGCCCATATAGATAATGAGGTTGAACCTGTTGGGATAAACATAAGAGTGAAGAGAAGTGAAAGATCAGGAATTGATTCTCTAAAAGATATTTATATATTGTCAAAACTGGGTCGCGAAGTTCCTTTAAGAGAAATTGTTAAAATAAAGAAAGAAGTTATAGAACAACCCATTTATCATAAAAATTTAAAACCAGTAGTCTACGTTGTAGGAGAAGTATCTGGAAAGGAGGAAAGTCCCATTTATGCTATTTTGAGGATGAATAAAAAGATAGATAAAATTAAATTGCCAGGTGGTGGCAGAATAGAAAAATGGTATACGAGACAACCTTGGAGTGACGAAAAACCAGCAATGAAGTGGGATGGCGAATGGCAAATTACTTATGAAGTATTTAGAGATTTAGGATTGTCATTTGGTGCAGTCTTGGTATTAATGTATATTTTAGTTCTTGCATGGTTTCATAAGTTACCCGTACCATTAATTCAGATGATATCTATCCCGCTTTCTTTGATAGGTATCGTTATTGCTCATATGATAATGGGGGCAGAATTTACAGCAACTTCAATGATAGGAATGATAGCACTTGCTGGAATTGTGGTGAGGAATTCTGTTTTGCTTATAGATTTTGTAGATATAAGATTGGCGCAGGGGATGGATTTGAAACAGGCGATTATTGAATCGGGGGCAGTTAGATTTAGGCCAATAGCTTTGACTTCTGCCGCTGTTATTACTGGTGCATTTGTTATTGTACTTGATCCAATATTTAAAGGACTTGCCCTTTCTTTAATGGGTGGTGGGGTTGTTTCAACTATGTTGACACTTGTGGTTATTCCTGTGGTATACTATATGGTTTATAAAAATAAATATAAATAGGGGGAAATAGAATGAATATTGAAAGATATTTAAGATTAGCAGGTGGCCTTGCTGTATTGGTTTCTCTTCTGCTTGCGAAATATGTGGATGGAAAATGGATATATTTTACCTATTTTGTTGGGATTAATCTTGTGCAATCTGCTTTTACTAATTGGTGTCCATTTAAATCAATTTTGAAACTGCTAAAAGTTAAGGAGTGTTAGTGATGAAAGAAATAAAAATTTATTTTGTTAAATCCTTTGAAGAGGAACTTATAAAGAAAATATCTAATCTTGGTATTAAAAATTTTATGCTACTTTCTAATATGTCTGGATTTAAGCCAGAAGGGGATTATCCACTATTTGCTCCAACAAATGAAATGGAGTACAATGTTTCACTTCTTTTGTTTTATGGAGATGACGATATTTTAAAAAAGATAAAAGAATCATTTTCAGAATTAGAGGCAAAATGCAAATTTCCACCCTGTCTAAAGGTTATGGTAAGTGATGTGGAAGAGGTGATTTAAGAAATGAATACAAGTGATATAATAACATTTATAGTATTTTTTCTAATCTGGTTATTGCTGCAAAAGTTTATTTTACCGGGGATTGGTGTATCTACTTGAATGTCTAATACATGTGATCTTCGGGAAAGAGATAATAAAAAAAATAAGGGAGGTAAAAAGGATGCCACTTTATGAATATAAATGTCTAAAATGTGGGGAAAAATTTGAATTACTTAGAAGGATAAATGATGATGATTCAAGTGTAAAATGCCCTAAGTGTGGATCAAATGAAGTAAAGAGAGAGGTTACAGGATTTGCAAGTATAGGCGGGGGTAGTAATTCCTCTGCTTCTTCTTGTGGCAGCAGTAGTTTTTCATGAGCATTTTAAATGTTAATGGGCAGTTTGCCCATTTTTCAAGGAGATTATGGGGGAAATAAAATTTAAAATTGTACCTGATTGTGGGCTATCGTTGTATGAGCAGATAAAAAATCAAATTATATCTTCTCTTTATACAGGAAAAATAAAAGAAGGCGATAGATTGCCTTCTATAAGGAGATTGTCTTCAGAAGCTGGTGTAAATGTTAAAACTATTTCAAAGGTTTACTCTAAACTTTCTCAGGAAAATTATCTTGAAATAATTCAGGGTAAAGGTGTTTTTATAAGAAAAAGAACCAGTGAAGAATTTAGCGAACTTAGAAGAGAAGCTCTTTTAAATTTATTTGAAAAAACAATTAAAAAAGCGTCTTTGCTTGGACTATCTGGTGAAAAATTTGGAGATTTATTCAGCAAGTTTGTTGGGAACGAAAAGGTAGCACCGTTAAGATGTATTTTAGTGGATGACGAAGAAGAGTTGTTGGCATTTTCAGATGA
>JALULU010000169.1 GCA_027040585.1 Acidobacteriota bacterium
AGAAAAAATTTCCCTTTTTTTGTCAATTAGTGTTACATCTATTCCAAGGGTTGAAAGCATAAGGGCGTATTCCATGCCTATTACACCAGCGCCTACAACAATTAAGGATTTTGGAAGTGAATTTCTCCTGCTTTTATGTGAGAAAATGAAATCAGAGTCATATATATATTCCCAATCAAAGAGCACATCCTTTGGCCTTCTCGGTTCTGTGCCTGTAGCTATAACGAATTTATCTGCAATTATTTCATAGGTTTTGTCCCTTTCGCTGTTATAAACCTCTATTCTATTTTTTCCAGCAAAATAAGCTGTACCATATAGTATGTCAATTCTTTTGTCTCTGAATCTTATTTCAAGAACTTCCTGTTCACAGTTTATAATTGCACTTACCTTTTTATAGAGATTTGTAAGTGTGATTTCTTCTGGCTTTGGCTTTCCCTTTTGAAGATATGCTGAAAGTCCGTAACCAGTCAAATCCAGAATAACTTCCCTGAGGGTTTTGCTTGGTATTGTTCCAACGTGAAGGGAAACACCACCAACTTTTCTCTCTCTTTTGTCAATTATAACCGTTTTAAGGCCATTTGTGGCGCACTCTATGGCGCATCTTTCCCCTGCGGGACCACTTCCAATAACACAAACATCGTACTTTTCCATATTCACTCCTCAAATAACATCTAAAGTATTTTAATAGAAAAACAGATTTATGCAAAGATATGATTTAAGTTTTCAGTGTAATGAAAATTTTTTGAATTTTTAAGTTTATTTTCAGTATGGTGAAAATAATTGTTGAATTTTTGATAAATTTTCAGTATATTAAGATAGAGGTGTAAAAAATGGTAAAAAGAGAAATCTATTTAAAAAAAATAAAGCCCTTTGTGGGAAAAAGGATAATTAAGGTGATTGTTGGTCAGAGGAGGGTTGGGAAAAGTTATTTGCTTAAACTAATTTCTGATGAGATTAAAAAAAAGTATCCAAATTCAAATTTTATTTTTATAAACAAAGAACTTTACTCTTTTGATGAAATAAAGGATTATAGGGATTTAATTGATTACGTTGAACAAAATAAAGTTGATGGTAAGAAAAATTTCCTTTTTATCGATGAGGTTCAGGAGATATCCCAATTTGAAAAATCTTTAAGGGATTTAATTTTAAGGGAAAGTTTTGATATTTATGTTTCAGGATCAAATTCAACACTCTTATCTGGAGAACTTGCCACGCTACTTGCTGGGAGATACATTAAAATTCCAGTTCATTCACTTTCTTACAGGGAATTTCTTAAATTTCATGGATTTAAAAGGTTAAGGGGCAGTTTAAATAAGTATTTGAAATATGGGGGTATGCCATACCTTAAAAATTTAAAACTTGATGATGAGGTGGTTTTTGATTACCTTTCTAACATTTATGACAGCATAGTTTTAAAAGATGTGGTTAAAAGATATGGGGTGAGAAATGTAAATTTTTTAAACACCCTCGTAAAATTTTTATCTGATAACATAGGAAATTTGTTTTCTGCAAAGAGGATTGCTGATTTTTTAAAATCTCAGAGGGTAAATATTTCAGTAAATACCATTATGAATTACCTCACATTTTTGGAAAATGCATTTTTTATTTATACTGCAAGGAGAGTTGATTTAAGCGGGAAAAAGGTATTTGAGATAAATCAGAAATTCTACTTTGAAGATGTTGGAATCAGGAATTCCCTTGTGGGATTTAAAGCTAAGCATATAAATGGAATTATAGAAAATGTCATTTTTAAACACCTTTTAATTTCTGGATATAGAGTTTTTATTGGAGAGATTTACAAAAATGAAATTGATTTTGTGGCTGAAAAAAGGGATGAGAGAATATATGTACAGAGTTGCTATTTACTTTCAGATAAAAAGGTTTGGGAAAGGGAGTTTGGTAATTTGCTAAAAATAAAGGACAATTTTAGAAAAATCGTAGTTTCTATGGATGAGACCCCATTTGAAGGATACATGGGAATTGAGTATATGAAATTGGAAGATTTTTTATATGAATTTTCAGGTTAATTTTTAGGGTCTCTCCCCAATGTTCTCATCCAGGACTGTTTGAGATGTTAAGAGGGAAATGTTGTATAGTTTATTTCCCTATAATGGATTTTAGACAGTATTTGGTGTGTTGTAAATCATAAGTTTGTTTTTTTTATTGTTAAATGGCAATATAAATTTTCTCTCCTAACTTCAGGTCTGACTCCATAAACTTTTCCCAAATAATTGTTACCTATTATTGATTTTATAAGTTTTAAAAATATTTGTGACTTTTTATTAGTTTTTCTGGTCTAAAAGTAACCTATGGATAATTTAGTAAAAATAATTATAAGGCTTCAAAATGGAGATAAGAAGGCTTTTTCTGAATTATATAAATTGTTTGCCAAAAAAGTTTATAAAAAGTGTTTTATGGTTACGTTGAATAAAAGTGATGCTGAAGATATTTTTCAAGAGATTTGGTTAAAACTTTATCTTGGTATTAGCACTTTAAATTATCCAGAAAAATTTAATGCTTGGTTTCAGCAGCTTACTGCAAGAGTAATTATAGATTATTCGAAAAAAAATAAAAATTTTGTTCAGAACAATGATGAAACTGTGGATTTCAAAGATGACAAATCTAAGCATTTTGATGCAAAATTTGAATTAGAAAATATT
>JALULU010000170.1 GCA_027040585.1 Acidobacteriota bacterium
AATCTATCTTCCTATGCCATAATAAGTAAATCCAATTTTTGCAAGCTCATCTTTATCTAAAATATTTCTACCATCAAAAATAACTGGTTCCTTCATCAATTCAAAAATTTTCTCAAGATCCGGGCTTCTGTACTCATTCCATTCGGTAACTATAAGTAGTCCTGACGAACTATTAACAGCATCATAACCATCTTTTGCATAGTACAATTTATCACCATAAATTTTTTGAACATTTTCCATTGCCACTGGATCGTGAACCCTCAATTTCGCTCCCAATTTTAAAAGTTCATCTATTATAACAAGAGATGGGGCATCCCTTATATCGTCAGTATTTGGCTTAAAGGAGAGTCCCCATATGGCAAAGGTTTTATACTTAATACTTCCTTCAAAATGTTTTAAAACCTTTTTTACTAAAATACTCTTCTGCTCGTTGTTTACATCTTCAACAGCCTTTAAAATCTTCATCTCATAACCATGTTTTGATGCTGTACTTATTATTGCCTTGACGTCTTTAGGAAAACATGAACCCCCATAACCTGTGCCAGGGAACAAAAACTTTTTTCCAATTCTCGAATCTGCACCGATTCCAAGTCTTATATTTTCAATGTCAGCCCCTACCCTTTCACAAAATCTTGCAAACTCGTTCATAAAGGAAATTCTCGTTGCAAGCATAGCATTTGCAGCATATTTTGTTGTCTCAGCTGACTTGATATCCATAACATATATTGGATTTCCAGTTCTCACAAACGGGGCATAAAGTTCCTTCAAAATCTTTGCCGTTTCCTCTTTATCTGCACCAATTATAACCCTTTCAGGCTTTAGACAATCATTTACAGCATTACCCTCTTTTAAAAATTCAGGATTTGAGGCAACATCAAAATCATATTTTGCTATCTTTTTAATTCTTTCCCTTAAAATCTCACCTGTTCCAACTGGAACAGTTGATTTTGTGACAATTATCTTATACCCATCCATATATTTTGCAATTTCTTCTGCTGCAGAAATTACGTAGGAAAGATCGGCAGACCCATCCTCATCAGGTGGTGTTCCCACAGCTAAAAAAATAATTTCAGAGTTAATAACGGCAAATTCCATATCTGTTGTAAATAAAAGCCTTTTTGCCTCAACATTTTTTTTAATTAAAGGTTCTAACCCCGGTTCATAAATGGGGATATCACCTTTTTTTAACATTTCAATTTTTTTATTGTCCTTATCAACACATATGACATTGTTTCCAGTCTCTGCAAAACATGTTCCAGTGACAAGTCCAACATAACCTGTACCAACAATAGCAAGTTTCATAATCTCACCTCAAAAACGATTATTTAAAAAAATGAAGGTAGGATTATAATCAAAGTAACTTAAAAAGTAAACTTATATTAAACTTTTTATAAGTTCAGGATGAGGTCTCGGAATTATTACATCTGCAACATATTCTCCTAAAAATGATGCCTTTTCAATTCCGGCTTTAAGGGAGGATTCCACATCACTTACACTACCTGTAAAAATCACAACACCCTTTCCACCAATTCCACTTGCCATTTTTATCTCAAGTAGTTTCACACCTGCAGTTTTTAAAATTTTATCAGCAGAGATTATTGCAGAAGAAACTGAGTAGGTCTCTAAAATTCCAAGTGCCTCGATTTCCTCAATTTCAGTTACACCAAAAAGAGCGGGAAAGACCTCTTCATGCACCCTTCTAATAATAAATTCATCCACTATATATCTTCCCCCAACTTTTTTCCCTGCCTCTATCCCGGCTTCTACATCTGGTATTTTCCCTGAGATAATTGTTATATACTTTCCAGGACATATGGTTTTACTTATATAATTTTTAACATCAGCTGCCTTTAACATATAATCTGTTGATAAAATACCCATTGCAATACTGTTAAATTCTATTGCTCCAATTGAAGTTTCCTGATTCATTTAAAACCTCTTAATTTTTTATTTTTAAAAATTTTTCACCGACATCATCTATTTTACCATTAACTGGAGAATGTACATTATAACCGTAATTTTCTAAAATTTCATTTAATGGTTCAAATTCCTTTACACTATCTCCAATTTTTAAATCTTTCCACTTTGTACCCTTTGGCAGATCTATTTTAAATTCAGTTTTAAAGTTAATTTCCCCAATAAATTTCAAATCTACATCATATTTTTCTAAATTAAGTCTCTTTTTTAATCTATCTGAACTTACTTGTATATCCCTTGCCTCACCCTTAATATTTACCCTTTTTAAATCCCCATTGCCCTTAAAATTTTTCTTTAAAAAATTTATTACATTTCTTGGTGATAATTCAAAAGGACAGGAAAACAAACTGCAAAGTCCACAGTTACTACAATTAAAAACTGAATCTTCAAAGTATTTTCCATAATTTTTTACAATTCTATCGGGTTTTAAATAGAGTCCTATATTTGCCCTTGAACAGAGTTCAGTACACTTATCACAATCACAGCACTTTTCAAATCCACTTTTAAGTGTATATGAAACCTTTTGCTTTCTTTCAATAACTGCCCTGTGGTCATCTGGAAGTAGAAAAACCCCTCCTGTGGTCTTATTTATAAAATCATCCACAGATGACAATTGTCCCGTCATTATTCCACCTTCAATTATTTCAAAATATTTAAAATTCTCTATTCCACCCATTTCA
>JALULU010000171.1 GCA_027040585.1 Acidobacteriota bacterium
GTGGTGCTGCAAGGTCTTATTGTGCTATAGAGCCGAATGGAGATGTAACTCCATGTGTTTATATCCCGCATAGGGTACTTGGAAATTTAAAAGAAAAAAGTTTAAAGGAAATCTGGCAGAATAATGTCTATTTTGATACCCTTTCAAATAGAGAAAATTACGAAGATAACTGTAAAATCTGTAATTACAGGTCAATATGTGGTGGATGTAGGGCAAGGGCTGATGCATATACCGGTAATATAAAGGCAGGGGATCCCGGATGTATTTACAATAGAGATCTCTGGGAAAGGGTTAAATATAAAACCGAAGAAGAAGTTTTAGACGCCAGTGAAAAAATATCTTAGGGATATTAACATCATTTGAATAGTAGTGAATTTATAAATCTTTTAAGGGAAAATGGAGTTGTAGGGGGTGGTGGAGGAAGTTTTCCCACTTATAAGAAATTTTCTTTTAATAATTTAGATACCCTTATTATAAATGGCGTTGAATGTGAGCCCCTTCTCTATTCAGATTATTTCCTTGTAAAAGAGAGATTTGAAGAAATTATATTTACATTACAAAGACTTCAAGAAATTTTCAATTTCAGAGATATTTTTTTTACACTTAAGAAAAAAAGGTTAGAACTTGCGGACTTTCTCAGAAAAAAGGATATTGAAAATATAAAAAATTTGAAATTCTATCTTTTTGAAGATATTTATCCTGCCGGAGATGAGCAGATAATTATAAAGGCGATAAAAGGAATTACTTTACCTTCATTTAAACTTCCCGGTGATTATGGGATTGTTGTTTTAAATTTGCAAACACTTGTATTTATTTCTGAAGCCATCAGAGGTAAACCTGCTATTAGAAGATTTGTAACGGTGTCTGGTTTGGTGAAAAATCCTTTAGTGTTTGATGTTCCAATAGGAACAAAGATAAAAGATTTGATTGATATTTCAGGGGGGTATTTGGTAGATAATCCTGTTATTTTTGCTGGTGGTGTTATGATGGGTGGAATTATTGGGGAGAGTTTTTCGATAAAAAAAGGAACCACGGGGATTATAGTTATAGCAGGGGACTCAAAACTCATGGTTGAGAAAAAAACTTCTGCTGATATTTTTTCTAAAAAAGCAAGGAGTGTATGTGATGGGTGTATGGAATGTACATTATTTTGTAGCAGAAATCTAATTGGTAAAAAGATAAGACCTCATCTCATAATGAGGTATAGTGAGGATTATTTAAGTGGAAGAAGGTCGATACCATCTGAAGTGTTTAACTGCAGTGAGTGTGGACTTTGCTATGTGTATAGTTGTCCACTTGGATTATCCCCAAGAAAGGTTATTAAATCTTTAAAAGAAAAGTCAAAAAGAGATGTAGTAGAGGATTTTGATGAATCTGAAAATTTTCTGTTTAAAATTCCACCTTCTTATAAAATTAAAAAAAGACTGGAAATAGAGGATGTTAAACCAAATTTTCATGGTGTTTATAATCCGTCTATCATTTCTGTTGATATAAAACAGAGTAAAGGCTTTTCACCTAAGCCAATAGTTAAAGATGGAGAGTTTGTTTTGACTGGAGAAAAAATTTGTAAAATGAGTCAAAATAAATTAGGTGTACCTCTTCATTCTCCAGTTACTGGAAAAATTGTCTATATCGATGGGCAAAAAATAAAAATAGAGGCATCAGATTGATACTTGGTTCACATCTCTCTACAAGTGGTGGGGTTAAAAATTCACTGATTATTGCCAGAAGAATTGGTTGTGAAGCTGTACAGATTTTTACCAAGAATCAGAGAAGATGGAATTCTCCTCCTTTAAAGGATGAAGATATTAGTGAGTTTTTAAAATTAAAGGAAAAATATGGTATCAAAAAAGTTTTTTCCCACGCTTCATATCTAATTAATCTTGCAACAGAAGATAATGAACTCAAAAAAAAATCAATCTATTCACTAATAGACGAAATAGATAGGGCCACAAAATTAAAACTCCTTTATACAGTTGTACATGTTGGTTCCCATAAAGGAATTGGGGAAGAGAAGGGAATTGAAAATGTAGTTAATTCCTTAAATGTTGTTATTGAAAGAACGGAATATTCTCATGTTAAGATACTTGTAGAAACAACAGCAGGTCAGGGAACAAATCTTGGATACAGGTTTGAACAGATTGGGGAGATAATCCATGGGGTTAAAAAAAAGGAGAGGATAGGGGGCTGCCTTGATACCTGTCATATTTTTGCGGCTGGATATGATTTTAGGACAAAGGATAAATATGAAAAAGTTATGGAAGAATTTGACGAAAAGATAGGTATAAAAAATCTATACGCTATACATTTGAATGATTCTTTAAGGGAATGTGGCACCAGAAAAGACAGACATACCCATATTGGAGAAGGGTTTATTGGCCTAAAGCCCTTTTCATTTTTTTTAAATGATAAAAGATTAAAAAAGGTGCCAGGCATACTTGAAACCCCGAAAGATAAGGAATATAAATTAGATGTGGAAAATTTAAATAAATTAAGGTCTTTAGTAAAAGATGAATAATTATTCAAATTTATAGAAACTTATAATACTGTCCCCCTGTTTTTTCTTCTTAAACCTTACAAGAGAATAAATTTTATCTGGAAGCTCTATTTTTTTGAAGTGATTGGTGGCAATAATTACGTCTTC
>JALULU010000172.1 GCA_027040585.1 Acidobacteriota bacterium
GGCATGGCTGGATCAGGCTTGCGCCCATTGTCCAATATTCCTCACTGCTGCCTCCCGTAGGAGTCTGGTCCGTGTCTCAGTACCAGTGTGGGGGGTCTCCCTCTCAGGACCCCTAGTCATCGTAGCCTTGGTAAGCCGTTACCTTACCAACTAGCTAATGACACGCATACCCATCTCGTACCGCCGAAGCTTTAATCTTTAAATCATGCGACCTTAAGATTCTATGGAGCATTAATCCGAATTTCTTCGGGCTATTCTCCTGTACGAGGCAAGTTGTATACGCGTTACGCACCCGTGCGCCGGTCGTCAGCTCCTAAAGTAAACTTTAAGACTGTTACCCCTCGACTTGCATGTGTTAAGCCTGCCGCTAGCGTTCATCCTGAGCCAGGATCAAACTCTCCATTATAATTCTTATAAATATTATTCACGGAAGAGCAAGAGCTGTTTTTTTTCAAGACTTTTTTCTTATTTCATTCATTTTTTAAAAAATGAACGCTGCTTGCTTATTATCTATTAATGTAAATGATCTATTTCTGTTTGTCGCTAAAAAAAACATCCCTAACAGATGTTTAAAGCGAGTGCAAAGATACAACAATATTTTTCACTTGTCAAGCTTTTTTTGAAATATTTTTGAAATATTTTTTTTAGCCTGCCCCTTGTGGTAAATCGTCGTGTCAATGAACTTATTTCTCTCCCTTAAAAGAGTGGTGCAAAAGTAATACTTAATTCTTATCCCGCAAACTTTTTGTAAACTTTTTTTGAAATATTTTTATACACAAACCTAATACGTTGATAATTCAATAATTACATAGCCATAAATCTCCTAATTATTGTCAAATCATTAATTGTACAAGGTGCATATATAATATAATGTATAGCATGAGTAAATCTACAAAACAGAAAATGGATATTTGGGCACAAAAGGGTAGTAATAACTAAACTATTGTCAGATTTTCTAATAAAATGAAATTTATTGATAATACTGCAAAGTAAAATATGAATTGTCTTGAAACGGAAAAATAGCCTTTGTTTGTAGCCGATTTTCATTATATTTGCGTTTTAACATTATAAACAAACATTCAATATGATGAATAATTTAACCAAATTACTATTTATATTTATTGCCATTCTTGGTATTAATATGCACGCACAACAACATCCAACTTCTATTATAAAATCAGAAAAGGTGGTTGTCGTGCCTTCTTTAAGTTCTAGAAGTTATTTGCCGCCACCGGTTCAAAAAGGGGAGGTGAACCCAAAAAGAAGATCCGGACAAAATATTATTGTACCCGGAAAAGGTTTGCCAAAAGGAAATGACCCTTTGTTGCAATCCAACCGGAATCAGATTAGGCATGTTGCCAATAATCCGCTGTTGACATTTGAAGCAGCCCATATGGGAGCAACTCCATCTGACCCAACCGGAGCAGCCGGCCCCAATCATTACGTAATGGCATATAATACGGCTTTTAAGATTTTTGATAAATCCGGAAATGTATTGATCAATGACACAAATTTATCAGCGCTGTTCCCCGGACATACTAGTGACGGAGATCCTATTGTACTATACGACTCATTTGCAGATAGATTTTTGATTACGGAATTTGACGTTTCTTCAAATCCTAAAAAATTTTTGGTTGCGGTAAGCCAAACCGCAGATCCTGTAAATGGTGGATGGTATATCTATGCTTTTGATGTAACCGGAGGGATGCCCGATTACCCTAAATTTTCTGTATGGAGTGATGGATATTACGTAACCGCTAATAAAAATGCCAATACGGCATCAACAAGTCAAGTTGTTTTTGCCATGGAACGCGATAAAATGATTAATGGAGATCAAACCGCACAAATGATAGGATTTCCGCTTCCGGGCATCACAAATAATGGTTTTTATTCTCCTTCAGGTTTTAATGCAAATGGAAATACGATGCCACCGGTAGGAAATGCGCCTATTATATTTTTTCAAGATGATGCATGGTCGGGGGTAAGTACAGACCATTTAAAAATATGGAACATTAATGTGGATTGGTCAACTCCGGGAAATTCAACCATTTCAAACAATCCACAAGTAATAAATACGACCGTTTTTAATAGTGTTTTTAATAATGGTTCATTTCATAATTTACCACAACCCAATGGCACCAGCATCGATGCATTGCAATCGACCGTAATGTTTATGACCAACTATAGACGTTTTAACAATCATAATTCTGCAGTATTAAACTTTGTAGTAAAAGGTGATGGAAATAAAGCTGCTATAAGATGGTACGAACTCCGACAAAATAACGACGGAGCTCCTTGGGTAATTTATCAAGAAGGTACTTATGCAGACCCTTCGGGTCACCATACGTTTGCCGGTTCTATTAATATGGATTCACAAGGAAACATTGGTTTAGGCTATACGATTGTAGATTCCAATCAAGTGCCTGAGTTGCATTTTACAGGGAGAATGTCTACTGATCCCATTGGCCAAATGACCATTACTCCACAAACTGTTATCAATGGTGTGGCTTCTGACCCCGCTTATAGATATGGTGATTATGCACAATTAACTATTGATCCTACGGATGATAAAACCTTTTGGTTTATCAGTGAATATTTTAAAAATACCGGAAGGATTGATCAGGTTTGTACCTTTAAATTTGC
>JALULU010000173.1 GCA_027040585.1 Acidobacteriota bacterium
GGGAAAATATCTGCACACAAACCCAGTAATTCAGATATTTATACAGTGGAAATGGCAGAGTTTGTTGATACATTTGGAAGAATTGCTAAACCAGAATATCTTAAGTATCTTTTTTTCATAAGTGGTGGTGCTCTTGCTGTTGAAAATGCTTTAAAAGTAGCTTTTGATTGGAAGGTGAGGAAGAATTTTGAAAAAGGCTATAATAGAGAAGTTGGTCAGCAGGTTATACATTTTAAAGAAGCTTTTCACGGAAGAACTGGTTATACAATGAGTCTTACGAATACTGATCCTACAAAAACAGATTATTTTCCAAAATTTAACTGGCCCAGAATAAACAACCCTAAAATCCATTTTCCAATGACTGAAGAGGAAATTGAAAGGCTTGAAAAAGAGGAGGAAATAGCCATTTCACAGATTAAAACCGCTATAAAAGATAATAAAGATGATATTGCAGCACTTATAATTGAACCTATTCAGGGGGAAGGGGGAGATAACCACTTCAGAGGAGAATTCTTTAAGAAATTAAGGGAGATAACGCTTGAAGAGGATATTATGCTTATTTTTGATGAGGTTCAGACGGGTGTTGGAATAACAGGTAAATTCTGGGCACATCAACATTTTGATGTTAAACCAGATATTTTATGCTTTGGTAAAAAAGCACAGGTTTGTGGAATCGCAGTAAGTGAACGGGTGGATGAGGTTAGAGATAACGTTTTTCATGTTTCAAGTAGAATTAACTCAACCTGGGGTGGAAATCTTGTGGATATGGTGAGGAGCAAGAGATATCTTGAGATAATAAAAGAAGAAAATTTAGTGGAAAACGCTGCTAAAATGGGAGATTATTTACTTAAAAAGTTAGAAAACCTTGGAAATAAATATGATGGTATGATTTCTAATATTAGGGCAAAGGGACTTTTTGCAGCTTTTGATTTTGAAGGAAAAGGCAAGAGAGATGATTTTCTATCAAAATCAAGAGAAAAGGGTGTTTTACTCCTTCCATGTGGTGAAATAAGTGTGAGATTTAGACCTCCTCTTGATGTTACATCTGATGTAATTGATGAAGGTATGGAAGTAATTGAAAATACTTTAAAAGAATTATAATTTTTAGACAGCCCAATTTGGGCTGTCCCTTTTTATATTAAGTTTTAGACATATTTGTAATCCCACCATAAAACTTTTTAAAAGAATCTACATCTTAAAAGGAAAAGGTGATTTGACTAAATTGGATAGTTATCATAAAATTAATAGTTTAAATATTAAGAGGTGAGAAATGCTTGAAAAATTGAAAAAAACTCTTGGGTTAGGTAATGAAAGGGAAGTAAGAAAATTAAAGCCCATAGTTGAAAAGGTAAACAGTTTTGAAGAAAAATATAGTAAATTTTCACAGGAAGAATTACAGGCAGAGACAAAGAGATTTAAAGAGATGGTGGATAAGGGGAAGGATTTAGATGAGAAAGAAGATATTTTAGATGAGATTCTCCCGGAAGCCTTTGCTGTTGTGAGAGAAGCAGCAAAAAGATCGGTTGGTATGAGGCCATTTGATGTACAGGTAATGGGGGGTGTAGCTTTACATCAGTCGAAAATAGCAGAGATGAAAACAGGTGAAGGTAAAACGCTTGTTGCCACAATGCCAGCCTATTTAAATGCCCTTGTGGGCAAAGGGGTACATATAGTAACTGTAAATGATTATCTTGCCAAAAGAGACTCAGAATGGATGGGTAAGATTTATAAGTACCTTGGTCTTACAGTTGGTGTTATTCAGAATGATATGGAGGATAAGGAGAGAAAAGAGGCATATCAATGTGATATAACATATGGAACTAACAATGAATTTGGTTTTGACTATTTGAGAGATAACATGAAGTATTCCATTGAAAATTGTGTTCAGAGGGAATATTTTTACGCCATAATAGATGAGGTTGACTCCATATTAATTGATGAGGCAAGAACTCCTCTTATTATTTCCGGGCCTTCTGAGCAGTCAACGGAGATATATTATAAAGTAGATAAAATCATTCCATACCTCAAAAAAGAGGTTGATTATCTTGTAGATGAAAAGATGCACACAGTTACATTGACTGAATCTGGAATTATGAAATCTGAAAAATTATTAGGGGTAAACAACTTATATGCACCTGAACATATGGAATTGGTTCACTGTATCAATCAAGCTTTAAGAGCTCATAACCTTTTTAAAAGAGATGCAAATTACGTTGTGAAAAATGGAGAAGTTATCATCGTAGATGAATTTACAGGAAGACTTATGCCTGGAAGAAGATACAGTGATGGCCTCCATCAGGCTCTTGAAGCGAAGGAAGGGGTTAAAATTGAGAGTGAGAACCAGACTTTGGCCACAATTACCCTTCAAAATTATTTCAGAATGTACTGGAAACTTGCTGGTATGACAGGTACTGCTGAAACTGAAAAGGAAGAATTTCAAAAAATTTATGGGCTTGATGTTATTGTTGTACCCACAAACAAACCTATGATAAGAATAGACTATCCAGATGTGATATATAAAACTGAAAAAGAAAAGTTTAGGGCAATAGTAAGGGAAATTGAAGAACTTCACAAATTGGGAAGGCCTGTACTTGTTGGAACTATTTCAATAGAGAAATCTGAATACTTAAGTAGATT
>JALULU010000174.1 GCA_027040585.1 Acidobacteriota bacterium
AAGTATATTCATTAAAATCCAGTAAAAAGAGGATATGTAGATAAAGCTATACATTGGCGTTACTCTAGTGCTAGAGATTACGAGGGGATAGATGGACTTATAGAGGTGGAGAGGTTTTGGTAGTTATGGCTTATGGTATGCATTCCCACCGAGGACGGATGGGAACGAGGGAAAATATTGACAATGTGTATACTATTGATTTAACAGAGCATGGAGACATGATTTATGCAGGTATGAATAAATTTCTTTTTGTTGCTTCTGCCCCTATATTACGGATACAACAGTCGAAAGGTGCAGTAGGACATTTTTATTATGCTGGTGACGATTCTACTGGAAGAAAAAGACGAAGAGAACTAGCTAAGTTGCTTTATTTCTTTGGGCTAAGATAAAATATGGGTACAATTATTGTTATTATTAATTTTATCATTGTTATATTATCATATGTAGAGTACTTTTCAAGAAACTCTACATATATAGACTTTGGAAAAGTAGGGTCAGGTGATGAAAATAAACTTTTAGTTAAATAAAGCTATAATTAGCCAAAGCAAGCAAAAGGGAAATTATGGCTAGACGACCACGACTTGATATTGCAGGGTTTCATCATATAGTGAACCGTGGGGTAAATAGGAGTAATGTATTTGAATCTGCCGAAGATAAAGATAAATTTTTCCCTCGCTCCCAAATTGCATTTGGGAGTATATAGGCTGTTTTTGTCTAATCAAGCTTTTTGTGCGATTATGGGCTCATGTGCTCCCAAATGCAATTTGGGAGCCAGGAAAAAGATTAAAACAGTGTAGAGCTTTTGATAAAGCAGTCAGATTTATCAAGAACGCACCTAGTGATGGCTATCATTCATCTTTTATGAAAAATAGTTACAGTTTTGATTGTGTTCCAAATCAAAATAATGGAGAAAGAATAGACATAGAAATTCAGAAAGGAAGTGCTTTTGTTGGATACTAAAAAACATGATGTATGGATTTTTTATGATTTATATGGTGCTACAACTTCCATGCATTCATCTAATTTAAAGGGTAAATTAGGCATATTATGGTTTGAATTTAAAGAGTTCATTCTCAATGAATATGTAAAAGCTAAATATCTAGGTTCAGTTTTGGTGGAACCAATATGGAATGATATTTTTCAAGAGTATGAATATTCAATAAATGCTCTATATGAAACTTTAGAAAAACAAGGAATTGATTTTAGCAAAGAAAGACTCTGTCTTAATAAAGAGGAGTGTAAAGAATTTGCAAACGCAATAGAGTTAGAGGATTTTTTGAAAGAGGAAATTGATAAATACCAACCCACAAAAGAAGAAAATGAACTTATTGAATATATAGATTTTTTAAAAGAAGAGTGTGGAATCTTTGAGTTTCTTGATTGTAACAAAATAAAACAAAAAAAGTTTAAAGATGATAAGGAGAGAAAAGAATTTCTAAAAGAGATGATAGAACAATATGTTCAATTTTATTCTTCTCTCTCCCATCGTTTTGAGACTGTGAAATAACATAGGGGTCTATCATTACTTTTAGCAAGAGATAGAGACAATTTCAATTAAAGAAATTACACCTAAAAAGGTAGGGTCAGGTGATGAAAATAAACTTTTTCTCGCTCCCATTGTCCTCAATGGGAGTGTGCATACCGTAAGTAAAATAGATCTATATATGCATTCCCATCGAAGGACGATGGGAACGAGGGGACCCCTATTTCTGCTATTTCTCTTGAGTGATAGTTACGCAGGACATATTAAAAGAATTAAGATTCTTGAAAAACAATTAGAGAAATTAGAAGGCTATTGTAAAATATTTTGTGGGGGTTGTGATTAATGGTAAACGATAAAAATAAAGTAGAATATTTGAACGGATATTTTGATGCATTTAATAACTTAAAAATAGAAAAAAATAGAATTGAAGCAAAATATTTTAATGGCAGAATAGATAATATTGTCAAGATTTTAGAATTAAAAGGTGATTTAGTTAGTGAAATATACACAAAAGAAAATGTATCGTATAGATATTTGGAAGAGTGGTTGACTGAAAATATAGCAACGAACTTATCCTGCCAGTGTGATAATAAATTGATTAATCACATTATTTTTAAAGTATTAGACTATATAGATATTGTTATATTTGATAACAATCATATTGATTCAATATTAGAATATAAATTTTATTATGAATATTATGATAGTATAATTAAAAGAAAATATAAAATGACTATATTGCAATTGAGTTTCAAAAATGAACATCTTTTACTATGTAATGATATCCCGCAGGTAGAAGCTGTAGTGTAATAGAAAAGTAGGGTCAGAAAAGTAGGGTTAGGTGATGGAAAAATAGGGTCAGGTGATGAAAATAAACTTTTAGTTAAATAAAGCTATAATTACTCAAAGCAATTAAAAGGCTAATTATGGCTAGATGACCACGACTTGATATTGCAGGGTTTCATCATATAGCGAACCGTGGGGTAAATAGAAGTAATGTATTTGAAACTACTGATGATAAAGATAAATTTTTAGAGAAAGTTTATTTTCATTACCTGACCCTTGTTTTTTGTTTTGTAAAATACTATATAGAAATAATATTCATACGATAAAATAAAAGTAATATTTTCTATAAAGG
>JALULU010000175.1 GCA_027040585.1 Acidobacteriota bacterium
ATCCAGATATGGAGGACAACTTTTTCTGGAAGGAATTTAGTGTGGTTAAATATAAAAGCCAAAAATTTAACAGAAAATAACTTTCATGCTATAATATCCTTGAAAACTTTTTTTGGGGTGGTGGTTATGAAAAGGTTAACTTTTCTTCTGATTTTGGTGTTACTTTGTGGGGTTTTTGTTTTGGGGACTATAAATGGATATACTCCCTATATTAATAAGTACGTTGTAAAATATGATCAATTAAAAAAGAAAGGTAATGGTGAATATGTGTTTGATCCAGCACTTCAACCACCATATTATTTCTTGAATACAGTGAATGATTATAAAGGTGTGAATGCAAAGAGATTAGAAGAAGCTATTGAAAATGGTTCCTTTGTGGAGGGCTATTCTTTCGCAACAGAGGAAAATAGTGAAAATCCAATGCTAAATGGTGGGAATTATGCATACATTTACCTGACCAATGAATATCTAAATGGAAAGACCACAAAATCATTTCATTTAAATGTAGAAGGGGATAAAATTGTTTGGGACAGAAGTTTAGATGATAAACCAGATTTAGAAGAACCTGCTAAAATTAAAGTAGTTTATACACCTAAAATGAGTGAGAATGTTAAGGCATATGTACAGAGGTTAGAAGCATACGCTAAGGAGATAAGAAAGAGGGGAGAGGTTTTATTGGATGGAGAGACTTACGGCAGCGCGCTGATTCCTAACGAAACTTATAAACAATTACATAGAGATTTAATAGAACGATTGGGTTTAAAAATCATAGATGTTTCAAAACTAAAAAATGGTGGAAAGGGTAAAGAAAAGGGGATAGTAGCCAACAGGGAAAACACTCCAAAAGGGAAGAAATCAAAGAGATTTCTACTTTCAATTGATGAAAACAAATTAGAAAAAGCGTTAACCCTTGAAGCACGTTCACCACCTGACGCTTATGATTTGTATGAAGGAGAGAATTTCAACAAAATAGAACTTTCCAAACTCATAGGTAAAAATAATGTACTTAAAGCCTACATAAATCATTTAGCGAAGTTATATGATAGCATCAGAGAAAACAATCCCAAACTTTTAAAGAAGATAAAGGAAAATGGAAAGTATGTAGCTTATAAAAGATCCTCAAATATTCACAATTTAAAAGAAGATGGGAAATTAAGTAGTGAGGAAAAGGCGATATTGATTTTAGCCTACGCCTTTGATGCCAGGGAAATATGTGAAGAAATAACAGATAGCACAACAAAAAAGGATATAGAAAAACTAATCATTTACAATTTTGCTCATAATTTTGTTAATGCAGGAGGATTTGGTTTAAACTACCAATTGCATGGTGCTAAATTGAATTTTGACCTGTTGAAAGAAAATGTGAAGGGCTATACAAAAACAGGTAAAATGAAAACAACAATGATAAAGTACGGAGAATTTACATTTATATTTGAACCAAACAGAATAGCGATCGTTTGTTCTGCTGATAGATTCGCAGATACTGTTGTATTTGATAAAACATATGATCCAAATAGAGTTAACGCATTGTTAAATTTCAAAAAGGATTCCAAACTCTATAAAGCCGGAAAACAGATGGTGGCAGATAAGAACTGGATAGATAAATTTTACAGATCCCTTGACAATGGAGAAACAATAGATGAATTTGAAGTTTTTTGGTTTAAACAAGAAATTTTAGAAGGTGTTGCAAGAGGTCCTCCTGAACGAGGTTTAAGTACTAGCAATGGTCTCCCATCTACGTATAGTCCTTTAATGAAGTCAGCAGTAGGAGAATGGGGAGGCATGCATATGTTAGTTATGAAATGGGTTGAACCTAAAACTGGGAAGACGCATATCCATTTAATATCAACATATAGAGTAGAGAGTGCAGGGGATGAAATATCAACTGGTTTAGACCCATGGCCTGGTGATCCCTTAGTCCCATTTGAAAGAGAATTGGTCATTCCGAAGGGTTGGGAGGTTAAGAACATTGCGGTTGATGTTTTAGATCCTGATAATCAGAATAACTATATAACTGTTAATACATACATTAAGATCTATAATAAAACTGACAAAAATTATAAGCATCTGCTTTATGGTTGGAATATCAATATAGATGGAAGTGGGAAAGGAGATGAATTAGATATTTATCAATAATTTTAAATAGTGGTAATATGGCAGGAAGAGTAAGAAGTGGATTTAAAATCACCATCACCTTTAACCCAAACTCTTTAACTCTTCAAGATGGAAAAAATTAAAAATTAACTGAAATGGGGGAAAATTTCCCCCTTTATTTTTCCCACCACCCAACCCATCCAGGTCTGTCCCCGCCAAAAATTCTACACAGACAGGAATGTCTGTGCTACAATCAAATTTTCTACCTGTACCAGTAGTGTAACACAGGCATTCCTGCCTGTGATTCTGACACATGATTCATACCCAGACAAAATTAATACACAAACAAAATTCAGACACAGACAAGAATGTCTGTGCTACATTCCTACATTCTGAATTGTGTTTGCATAAGTGCTCAATTTCCTGTAAAATATTTCTATAAAAGAAATTTTAAGGAAAAAATTATGAAAAAATTACCAATTGGATTAAACAGCCTTGAGAAGATAATAAGA
>JALULU010000176.1 GCA_027040585.1 Acidobacteriota bacterium
GTTAATGGAACTTATTTTACAAATGACAACTCACTTTATACACCACAATGTGGAACTATAAAAGTTGAAGATATAGATAAAGCAATAAAAAAAGCTGTGAATTGTATTTATGAAAAGAGATATTAGTAAATAAAGTTTATAAAAAAACATAAGGCATAAAAATGATAATAATAAATTATTTTATAAATATAATAATGGCTATAAATTTATTTTTTGGATTAAATTTATATGCTTCACAAACTTCTTTGATTAAATGGGAAAAAACCATTGATAGTTCCGGACATTTAGATACTACGCTACACTCAATTATAGAAACAAAAGATGGTGGATATGTGGTCATTGCTACAACATATAAAAAGAATAGAGATATTTTAGTAATTAAATTTGATAATAATGGAAATAAATTATGGGAAAAAACTTTTGGAGGTAAAAAAGATGATAAAGCTAATAGCATTATTGAAACAAATGATGAAAAAATTATTATTGTAGGATGGACAGACTCTTTTAAATCTTATAGACAACCTTGGATAATAGAGTTAAATAAAAATGGAGATAAAATTTGGGATAAAACTTTAGAAGGTCCCGAAATGGCTAACTTTATAATCAAAGCAAAAAATAATACATTTATTGTAACTGAACAATACAAGTTAATAAAATTTAATGAAAATGGAAAAAAAATATGGGATAAAGCATTTAATAACTTGAGTACTATTAAGTTTATTACGCAAATAAATGATGGAAATTATATAATTGTTGGTAATTATGATAAAGAAGTAGGTGATGGGAAGTATATGATGAAAATTGATGAAAATGGCAATCAAATTTGGAAAAAACCTAAACTAATTGATTATAATACAGGAATTACATCTATTTCTAAAACTAAAAATGGGGGCTTTATTGTCGTTGGTTATGATGGATTATATAGTTGGATAAAAAAGTTTGATAATGATGGTAATGAAGTTTGGAATAAAAAATTTGATTTTAAAAAGCATAGTATTAATTGTGCCATTCAGAGTATAGATAATAAAACTATTATTGCAGGTAAGAAAAATGATTATGCTTGGATAATGAAATTAAATGATGATATTATAGGTGATGGAGATATAATCTGGGAAAAAACTTTAAAAAATTTTAATGAAATTTTTTCTATAGTTCAAAATAAAGATAAAAGTTTTATTGCAATAAATTTCCAAAAAATAATACATTTTTCAATTTATGAAGAAAAAAATAAAAAAATATTATCTGAAGCATCTGCAAGAATAAAAGGATTATATGAAAAATATAAGCCAAATAAAAAAAATGACTTTGTGTTAGAAGATGTATTTGGTAATAAAATTCATATTGATAATAAATCTAATGGTTTATTATTTCATGAATTTAAAAATAAAATTGTCTTATTGGTTTTTACTAGTTTTCACAACAAATATGTACCATTGTATAAAATTTATAGAGAAAATCTTATAAATATACAAAATAAATATAGAGATATAGTTAGGATTGTAAGTATAGATGCTCAAAATAATGACAAAAGTGCAATATTGAAAACTGTTATTAAAGAAGGTGTTAATTATCCAGCTATTTTATATTCTAAATCTTTTTTGCAATATATAGCTTATAGAACAAATTATAAGTCAGGTTTTCCAATTCCACTAACATTAGCTTTTGATAGAAATAGTGATATTCAATTTATAAAAACAGGAGTGCTATCTGAAGAAACTTTAGAAAAATTTATCAAACAGTATAGTCAAGCAAAAAATAATTTTAAAGATACAAAAGAAGATTTATTAAATCTACTTGATCCTATTTTAAAAGAACATAATCTCTACACGCAAGAGTATATTGATGCAAGTAAAAAATTTATAGATAAACTTATTAAATTGAAGGGCAAAAAAGCTGAAAAAGTTTTAAAACTTTTGATAGCAAAAAAATCTGCTCTTGTTATTAAAATGATTGAAGGAGCAAAAGGTGATAAATAAGGAGTATATAAATTTTACTCAATCTCCCAATCCAATTCATCATCTTTTGGGATAATCTTGTAGGTTTTATCATCAAGTTTCATATAAAGTAGATCATCTTGGACATAAATTGCAAATGGAAAACTTTTTAACCTATAAATCTCACCAAGGATAAATTTTGTTTTATTTTTGTCTTTATAAGGATAGTAAATAAGATAATCATGCAAATTTTCATAATAATCTCTATACCAAGCATGAACAACTGCTCCCTTGGGAAGGAGGTATTTCATAAAAAAGATACCTTTTGCGACAGATAAATTACTATAAAGTATATCATTATTGTCTATTATGATTTGATTATAATCTTTTAGCAAGTTATTGTGTTCATTGTTAAATTTTCCTTTTTCTGCAAAATTTATAAAAATTAAACCATTTAAATCTCTTGAATTTACTCTTTCAAATGGACTCAAAGTAGATAGATAAGTCATACCAGCGATAAAAATTATCGCTAAGACAAAAATGATTTCTATCCATCTGATTTTTAACTTTTTCATCTTACAGCTTCACACTCTTTACTATCTCATCTATCACCATATCTTCACTTTTTCCTTCACTCTGAGCTTGGAAAGTTAGTT
>JALULU010000177.1 GCA_027040585.1 Acidobacteriota bacterium
TTATTATTATGTATAAGATATGTATTTTACTATACTTATGATTTTTTTTATCTTACTATTGGACAAATTATATTATCTAGGAGGGTAGTAGTGTCATTTAAAATAACAAAGATGATGGATTTGGATTCCATTGATTATTTGGTTGATGTTGAAGCACCTGAAGTTGCCGAAAGATTTCATCCGGGGCAGTTTGTGATGCTTATGACAAGAAAAGAGGGGGAGAGAATCCCTATGTCTGTCATGAAAGTTAATGACGGAAAAATCAGTATGTTTATTAGAAAGCTTGGAAAAACATCCAAAGAGTTAAGAGACGGAATGACAAGTTTTGAAAATGTCATAGGACCTTTAGGTAATGGGATAGAAGAGAAAGCATACGGAACTGTAGTTGTGGTCTCTGATGCGGTATGTGGACATGCTGAAAATTATGCGATATGTGATGCACTAGGCAAAATAGAAGGTAACAATATCATATCTATTCAAACATTTCCTAGCAAAAAAGAGATATATCCTGATGAATTTCTTACAAAAAAACTCGCCGATAGGCATTTTATCACTACAGAAGATGGTACTTTTGGAGATCATGGTAGCTACCTTGTGACTCTAAAAAGATTGCTAGACAACGGTGTGAAGATAGACTATGTATTTGGAGGAGGAAAGCTTCCTACCATGAAAGCAGTCTCAACAGTTTTAGCAATCAACAACATAGACAACCTCTTTACAACAAGACAAATGATGGTTGACGGTTCAGGAATGTGCGGATCTTGCAGGGTTTATATAGATGGAGAGATGAAACTTTCTTGTATAGATGGCCCTATGTTTGATAGCAGAAAAATTAATTGGACTAGAGCCATGAAAAGATACGGCATGTTTAAAAAAGAAGAGAGAAAAGCAAACGAATACTATGAAGCTCATAAAGGAGGATGTGGACAATGCCAAAAATAAAACCTAGAGTTCCGATGGGAGAACAGCCTCCATTGCAACGAATCAAAAATTTTAAGTCTGTTCCTTACGGCTATACAGAGGATGAAGCAGTAGAAGAAGCAGCAAGATGTATTCAGTGCAAAAAACCAAAATGTGAACCAGCATGCCCGGTCAATATAGGCATCAAAGAGATGAATCTCTTGATAGCTCAAAGAAAATTTAAAGAAGCTTATCTGTTAGTAAAAGAAGATAACTCCTTTCCTGCTTGTTCAGGAAGAGTCTGTCCTCAAGAGAAACAGTGTGAGGGTGATTGTATATTGAAAAAATTTGATGAACCTATCGCAATAGGAAAACTAGAGGCATTTATCGCAGATTGGGGAGCAAAACATCAAGTAGAAGTAGCTGAAGCCTTAGCAAACAACGAAGACAAACATGTAGCCATAGTAGGATCCGGACCAGCGGGACTTGCTTGTGCAGCAGAGTGTAGAAAATATGGATATGCAGTAACCATATATGAAACACTTCATAAAGCCGGGGGTGTTTTACAATATGGTATTCCTGAATTTAGACTTCCTAAAGATATAGTTGATGATGAAGTTAAAAAACTAGAAGCCATGGGTGTAAAGATAGAATTAAACCATACAGTTGGTCAAAATATATACTATTATGAATTGGTTTCTCAAAATGACGCTGTATTTTTAGCAATGGGTGCAGGTGCACCAAAATTTATGGGAATTGCAGGGGAAAATCCACTTGATGGCGTCTATTCATCAAATGAATTTTTAATCCGTGCAAATCTTATGAAAGCATATAAATTTCCAGAGTGGGACACCCCTATAGATGTAGGCAAGAAAGTAGCCGTACTAGGTGCCGGTAATGTTGCTATGGATGCGGCTAGAACTGCTCTTAGGCTGGGTGCCGAAGAAGTTCACATCATATACAGAAGAACCAAAGAGTATGCTCCTGCTCGTGCAGAAGAGTTACACCATGCACTTGAAGAGGGAGTTATATTTCACGAATTAGTAAATCCTATAAGATTTCATGGAAACGATGAGGGCTTTATCGACTATATGGAATTGGTTAAGATGGAACTCATAGAAGACAAAAAAGGCAAATTGCGCCCTACTCCGATAAAAGGTAGCAATTTTTACATGGGAATAGATACAGTTATCGAGGCACTAGGAACTGTACCAAATAGACTCTTCTTAGATCGTGCTCCAGAGATAAAAAGAGATAAAAATGGAGTAATTATAGTAGATGAAAACCATATGACAAGCGTAGAAGGAACCTTTGCCGGCGGTGATGCAGCCAGCGGGGCTGCCACAGTCATAAAAGCACTAGGCGAAGGAAAAAATGCAGCAAAAGCAATACATGCATACATAAGTTCACATGACGATTAGTTAAACCTCCTAAACAGCCTAGAGATTAAAAGAAAAAAATCTCTAGGCTAAATCTCGCTTGCATTTTTAACTATATCTATGCCATATTTATCTCTTAGCAGATTAACGCAATTTCCTAATCTTTTTAGTTTCGTATCTTTATTATAAGTTAACAAATCAAAAGATTTGTATTTATACTCCATAAAATTACTCACACGAATACCTATATACACTATATTACAAGCCTTATATATATCTATTTTCATAAATATTTTAGTTATCAAGTTCTTAAAGAAGCTTTCATTAAAATACCTAGCTATTGTTATACTAAATTTTTGCTTTTGAAAATCCTGATATCTTATCTTTACAAAATAGGAGGTTGGATTTAGCTTCAATCTATTAATAGTATAAGATAAATTTCTAGCTAGTATAATTACCCTTCTTTTTATCTCATCCCTCTCTTTTATAGGATCAAAAGTTCGACTTATGCCGATAGATTTGCGTGGATGTGATGGCACAATCGCTTCATCGTCAATATTTACAACTCTATTGTATAGCATAATTCCCGGTTTTTTCCATGAGTAAAAGAGTTTCTTTGCATTTTTAATTTCATCTAAATTTTCTATCCCTCTGCTTCTTAATCTTTTTGCATACCTTTTTGCTATCCCTGGAAATTTCTCTATAGGCATACCTTTGATAAACCCTAACCACTCCTCATCTTTAACCTCTTTTACTCCAAACGGCTTGGCACTATTTGTTACTAATTTCGCTGCCCATTTTGAATTTGCTATTCCTATGCTTATAGGCAAACCAAAAACATTATATATCTCATCCTTTAAATCATCACAATATTTGAAAAGGTCCTCATCTTTAACCCAGCCACTAAGATCTCCAAAAAATTCATCTATACTGTACTGCTCTATGATGGGAATTTTTAGTTTTAGAAACTCATAGAGTTTATGGGAGAATTCATGATACAACAGATGATTTGGTCTTAGCACCACAAGATGAGGGCATAGCCGTAAAGACTCCGCGATACTCATACCCGTTTTCAATCCAAAGGCTCTTGCCTCATAAGAAGATGTTGTTATTATTCCCCTTATTTTGATTTTGCCTCTATCATTATCTATGAAATACGAGTTAAAATTCTCATCTCTTTTCATCTTATCTTGATAAAAAATATTTTGAACAAAAGCACCACTGTTTTTATCATAGACTCTTCTAGCAGTAAAATTTTTATCAAATATACCCTCATCACTTCTACCACCAACTGCTATAGGCTTACCGCACAAAGAAGAATCCAAGACTCTTTCACAACTAGCAAAAAAACAGTCTAAATCAAGATGAATTTTCATATTTACTCCTAAATTTTATTTAATTATTATCTATTTTTTTGATATAATAATCAAACAAATTGATAAATATATCAATTTTTAGGAGAGAACTTGAATTTTAATGGTGCGATAGAGAAGATAAGATTTCATATGCAACAAAAATACAACAAAAAGATATTTGATAGTGACATCGCCAAAGAACTTGACATTTCAAAGGAACATTTTTCTAGATCAAAAAAATCCAATAGCATACCCCTTAGAGCAATCGTCGAATTTTGCGCCAAGGAGGGTATAATAATCAACTATATACTATTTGATCAATCTCCTGATTCATTGGTAAAATCAACTGATAAACTCTTAACGATAAAATATTTTAAACAGATAAACACCTCTGCCGGATGGGGAGCAATAAATCATAGTGAAGAGTATGAACTACTGACTATCGACGAGGAGTTAGCTAATACACTAGGAGGCAAACAGAGGCTAAAGAGCATAGAAGCCATAAATGTATTAGGCGATTCTATGGAGCCAATCATCAAAGATGGCTCAATATTGTTTATAGACAGAAGTCAAACAATACCAATAAAAGATAAAAATGAGATTTATGTATTGCAAACTCCCGGTGGAACACTTGTCAAAAAACTCAATATAACGGCGAATGGAAAATTAAAACTGATCTCAGAAAATTCAGATTACAATACAGAAATATTAAATTTTAATGAAGTCGAGATATTAGGAAAAGCTTTAGGAATTATCCAATCGTTTTAGCATAAACAGCTAATGTTATGCAAATAAATTTTGTGCTATACTAAAGTCCATGAAAAATATAATTAAAAAATCACATTATGATGTTATTATCGTTGGTTCGGGACCAGCTGGATTAGGCGCTGCTTTTAAACTAGCTCAAAATTCAGATAAATCAATTCTACTTATTGAAAAGAAGAAGATTAGCTCCGGTGGCCTACGAAACGATTGCAAACAAAACTATACATTTCCTGTTGGTTTTCCACTAGAACACTGGAACAAAGAGGATGCAAACAGACTGCTTGAAGAGGTAAAATTACACCTTAATCCAAAAATAGAAAAAAGATACAATATTGAGAAATACGCCACAAGAGCAAAGAAAATAGGGGTAGAAATACTCTCTATAGACCAATCACATGTGGGAACAGATAAATCCTCACAACTTATATCCTCTTTGATAGACAAACTACAAGCTCTACATGTAGAGGTAGCTCTACAAAATGAAGCAAAAGAGATCTTAGAAGACAAAAAGGAGATAATGCTCTCAAATGGTCTAAAAATATCATTTGAAAGTATTATATTAGCTCCTGGGCGCGCTGATTATGATTGGCTTCAAAACCAGTTAGATACTCTACATGTAGGCTATCATGATAATATAGTAGATATAGGTATAAGGGTAGAGACAAAAGAAGAGCACTATCCCATAGTAAAAGACTATTATGACCCTAAAATACTCTTTCCAAACAAAGTTAGAACATTTTGTACAAATTCTGGCTGTGCTCACATAGTAAGAGAAAAATACAAAGGATACTACTCTATAAATGGCCACTCTCTTTCAAAAGAGAACAAACCAAATGGCCTGGTTAATTTTGCACTTCTAAAAACAATAAGACTAACTGAGCCGGTAGTTAGCGGACAACAATTTGGAAAGATACTCGGACAGATGGTTATGCAACTAAGTGGTGGCTCTGTTATAATGCAAAGAGTAGGAGATTTCAGATTAGGCTCAAGAAGTAAAAAAGAGACTTTCAATAGTGATTTATATGATTTTGAGCCAACACTCAAGAGTGCGGTTGCAGCTGACTTATCTCTTAGCATGCCTTCAAAAATTCTAAGAGATATATGGAAATCTTTAAAGATGCTTGATACTATCATACCCGGAGTACTACATCCCTCAACAATCTTATACTATCCTGAAATCAAAACATACTCAAATAAGCCCAAATTCATAGATGATAATTTTATGGTTAAAGATGGATACTATATCATAGGCGATGCTGCCGGAACAAGTAGAGGTATCACGGCCGCATGGGCATCAGGCATAAGAGCAGCTAACGGGATACTTTCAAAAGATAATCCTTAGATATAAAATAAACTATTGATAACCACAGAAATATACTGCTCACAATAGCAATAAAACTGGCATTTTCATCTATATTTATGATTGACTTTGCGTCTATTTCGTTAACATTAAAAATATAATCTAGTCCTAATCCAAAAAGGATACTACCGATAGCTATGCTTCCTAAATAAGCATACAGGGCATAAGAGCCTAAGGTTTTTTTCACAACTCCTGCAGTTACTATATTTGTAGCAGGTCCGGCACTCAAAAATACAAATGCAGCTCCCGGACTTACACCTCCTAGCATCAAAGCTGCTGCTATCGGAAGCGAGGCCGTCGCACAAACATACATAGGTACTGCTATTAAGATAGCTATGATATACGATAACCATGAGTATTTGGACAATATATCACTTAAATCTTGTGGAATAGCCACGCTGATGATAGCGCCTAAAATCAATCCCCAAAAAAGTGGTTTTGCGATATCTCCTAAAAGTGAAACAAAAGAGTACCTAAGTGCTTTTTTAAGGGAGAATTTTTTTATCAAGCTCTCTTCATTGGCTCTGTTTGATGTTTGCATTTTTGGCGCTGCCGAAAAAGAACCAAAAGAGACACTTGATTTTTTGGCATCAGATTGTAATGAAAATTTTGGTTTTTTCATCTCTTCCTTTTTATCAAAAATATTTATAATAACTCCAGCAGCTACGGCAATAATCATAGAACTAACAATACGATAAATTGTAAATATCCACCCAAATACGCCATAAGTTGCCAAGATAGAATCAACCCCTGTGATAGGAGTAGAGATCAAAAACGAAAGAGTAGCACCTTTGCTAGCTCCACTTTTTTTGATGCTTGTTGCCAAGGGAATCACACCGCACGAACAGACAGGAAGCGGTATGCCAAACAAGGTTGATTTTAGCACCGAGAGTATATTGTCCTTTCCAAGATGTTTGGTAACTAAAGTTTGAGGAACAATCTCATGTAAAATGCCTGCAAAAACCAATCCAAACAAGATATATGGTGCCATCGCATTGCTAAGTTCTATAAGTGAATCAAAAAAACTATAAATAATTTCCATCTTTTACTTCTTTATGATAAAATACATATAACAATTAAGTTATATAACCGAATTGTTATATAACTTTGCTTTAAAAGGACTTAAATGGAAAAATTAGTCAAACTTGCAAAAATATTTAGTGATAAAAACCGCTTAAGTATATTTGCTCTTATATTAAGAGACAAAAAACTTTGTGTTTGTGAAATATGCGATACCTTAAACCTCTCTCAACCTCTTGTATCAAGGCACTTAAAGATGATGAAAGAGACGCAAATCTTACAAGCTACCCAAGAAGGCAAATGGATGCTGTATGCTTTAACAAAAGATATAGATGCTGCCCTAAAATGTTGGATAGATGAGACAAGCAAACATCTCTCAACCCTGCCAAATCTTATCGCTTGTAACTTTACACGTCCAAAGAAAAGGATATAATCATGAAAATACTGCTATTAGAAGACGATGAGATACTAAATGAAATTATCGAATCTTTTTTAAAAGACAAAGGGTACGATGTTTACACTGCATTTGATGGTAATGAAGCTGAAGACCTGCTTTATAGTGAAAAATTTGACCTGTTATTGTTTGATGTAAATGTTCCGTCTATAAATGGATTTGAACTTTTAAGCAACCTTAGAAAAAATTTTATCTTTACTCCCGCTATATTTATAACCTCCCTAAATGATACACAAGATTTAAAAGATGGATTCTCAAGCGGATGTGATGACTATATAAAAAAACCGTTTGAGTTTGACGAACTTGAGCTCAGAATTGATAACATAAAGAGACTATACAAGATAGAACAGAGCAAAATAGAACAAATTGCAGATGGAATTTATTATGATTTTGACAAATCACAAATCATAAAAAACTCTAAAACATATACTCTAACAAAAAAAGAATCAAAAGTTTTAGAGTATTTTTTAAAAAACAAGGAAAAGATCATATCTCTTGAAGAGTTGGGCTCAAATATATGGACATACGAAGAGACTCCAACAGATTCAACTATAAGAACTTACATAAAAAATTTAAGAAAAATAGTAGATGAAGAGTGTATAACTACTATAAAAGGGGTTGGTTATCGTTTTAACTAAAGATGAAAAAAAGACTTTTTATAGTTTTCTAACCCTGTATCTAGGCTCTTCACTAGTGCTTTTTGTCATAATAGGTTGGCTATTTTACTCTTTTAGCTCAAAACAGTATCTTGCATTGGCCCTTTCAAATATGCAACTAAACACGGGAAATATCTCACATAAAATCATCCAAGCCCAAATGAAAAATATACCATTAGAATTTGCAAGCTTGCCGATATCAAAAAAATTAAAATTTGGACTATACAGTTATGAACAAAAACCAATCTACACACAAATAAAAGAAAAAATAGATTTCTCAAAGCAGAGCTACATTGCCAATAACTCACTCTTTTATATAGACCATGGTGCAGCAGGTCATCTTGGGGTATCTTATGTTGTTGTGAAAAAATCAAATCTAAAAAGCAAATCAAAAATACTTCTTAAAAATATAATTTTAACAGCCCTCTTTGCATATCTTATCATCGCATTGATTGGTTATTATTTAGCAAAACTTTTTATTTATCCGATTCAGAGTCAAAGAGAAAAATTAAATATTTTCATAAAAAATGCCACTCACGAACTAAACACTCCTGTTTCCGCACTTTTGCTATGTGTAAATTTAAATAATTTTTTTACCCAAAACAATAAAAACCTCATAAAAATAAGTGCCAAAAAAATCTCAAATCTATATAAAGATTTATCATATATAACTCTAGAAAAACATAAAAATGAAAATCCAAAGAACTTAGAATTATCTAATATCTTACAAAAAGAGTTACATTATCATACGATTCTTGCCCAAAAAAAGAAGATAAACCTAACTAGCACATTAGAAGAGACTTTTTTTAAGATAGATGAAGAGGATTTTATAAGACTTACAAATAATTTAATTACAAATGCTATCAAATACACAAAAAGATATGGACACATAAAAATAATACTCAAAAATCACAGTCTTTACATAGAGGATGACGGCATCGGCATAGACAAGGACAAGCTTGATAAGATCTTTAAGCGCTACTATAGAGCTACGGATGAAGTGGGTGGTTTTGGGATAGGATTAGATATAGTATATTCTATCTGTAAGACATACAAAATAGAGATAAATGTCAATTCTAAGAGAGACGAAGGAACGCTGTTTGTTCTAAATTTTTTTAGGAGCTAAGAAGCTCCTAAATATCTAAAACCCATTTATATGTCATTTCTATTTTTCCAACTATTATATGTTTTATCATTCCAAAATGATTGAAAGTAGCTTATCGCTTCTTTTTCCTCATCTTCACTTAAAGTACCACGAAAGGCCGGCATCTTTCCGCCATATTTTGCTCCTCCGTCATTTATCTGCGTCATCAATTGGGCAAATGTATGATGCCAGGCATGTGCTGTACCGTTTAGGGCAGGTGGTGGATATGAACCATCTGCCAATTTTTTTCTCCAATTTACAGTTTTTTCTGCATTAAAACCATGGCAACTGGCACAATTTGCCGCAAAAACTTTTTTCCCCGCTTGCACTTGTGCCTTTGTGTACCATCTTTGGTTATCATTACTTTTTGCATTTACAAAATAGTATGCGAAACCGGCTATTGCCATGATAGCTACTAAAACTAATTTTTTCATATTTGCTCCTTATATTTTACTGTTTTTCAATCTTAATGCATTTACAATAACTGATACTGAACTAAAACTCATAGCTGCTGCTGCAATCACGGGTGAAAGCAATATCCCAAAAAACGGATACAGCACACCAGCTGCGATTGGAACTCCTAAACTATTGTAAACAAAGGCAAAAAATAGATTTTGCCTTATATTTTTCATCGTGGCACGACTCAGCTTTAAAACCTTCACAAGCCCAACCAAGTCTCCTTTTATAAGTGTAATTCCGGCACTCTCTATAGCCACATCTGTTCCTGTACCCATAGCTATACCTACATCTGCTTGTGCAAGTGCCGGTGCATCATTTATACCATCGCCCGCCATAGCTACGATTTTTCCCTCTTTTTGCAGTTGCTTGATCACTTTTGCTTTATCTGCTGGCATTACATTGGCAACCACTCTGTCAATTTTTA
>JALULU010000178.1 GCA_027040585.1 Acidobacteriota bacterium
TCCATTATCTATGGCAAATGGTAATGTGTGAATTGTAATAATATTTCCATTCTCATCAAAATGGTTTACCCTTGCATATCCATAAAGTCCATCACCGGATTCAATTTCAGCTTTTATATAACAATTACTTACTTCAAAATGATCGTCATTCCTGTAAAATATATCCTTCATAGACCCATTAAAAAGTTTACCAGAAGGTATTGTATCTTCATCTTCTTTTAAAACGTTTCCATTATTATCAATTAACTGCAATTTAACAGTTACGTCGTCATATGTAGGATTTAATAAAAATATCCTTGTTTCCACGCTTTTAGTTCCATTATTGTAATCCTCTTTCACATGTGTTATGTAAAAGTTTCCTGAATATATATAATCAGCACCAAGTGTTCCATCTATATAATTACTATTAATATCAAAGGAAAGAAAAAATGACCTTATATCTTCATTGTTAGAAATTGCCAATACCCATCCATCTGGAGTATTATTTTGTAAATTAAAAAATTGATCTCCAATAAAAGAAAGTTGAGAATGGGATTCGAGAAGTGTTTTAATTGGATCATTATTTATATAGTTTCCATCTAAATCTATTCCATAAAAAAATATAGAAGATGGCGAATCACCGGGGTTACTAAAAGCATAGCCTGTAGATTCGGTATCAGTTTTTCTTAAAGCAGGGACCCATATTTCATATGGATTTAATAGAAAAAGGGAAACGTCATCTGAATAGACATTTACTGAGCAAAGATATTCTCCATCATCACTTTTGTAAATAAGTTCTGGACCATCACCTGCGGGTAAAAAATCTATTATTTGTTTAGAAGAATAGTTTATTTCTAAAATTTCATCACTTCCCACAGAGGAAATGTAAAGAATTGGATAATCGTTGTCAAAGACAATATTGTTAAAAGCGTCAAAACTAACTTTTCCTGTGGAGTCATAGTAATATGCCTCAATGGAATAGTCACTACTATTTACCTGAATTATCTTTTCATCTACGATGGATGTACAAAAAATGTGATTACCATCAGGGGAAATATAACAGCCTGATAAGCCAGATAGAGAATATCCAGCTGAATCAAAGTCTAAATAATACTGGTTGGTATAATTTGGTATATCGAATATCATTAAATCGTTGTAAAGGGAATCACATATATACCCTTTTGAACCATCATTTGAAAAAACTAAATTATTTTTTGTAAGTCCTTCCGATGTTTCTCTATCAAAATCGCTGTTAACAATGTTAAAGGTTGAGTCCACAGTAAAATTACTTAAATTTATCGCAGTTATCTGATCGTTTGAATCTTTTCCTGTACATACAACAAAAGCGAGGTTTTTAGGAGCATCTATATAAACTCTAACTGGTAAAATCCCTGTGGATAAAGTTGCAACGTGTAAATTTGAATCTGTTGTGGAAATTTTAAAGATGTAGACTTCATTGGCATCCTGTTTGGAGTTTGCAACGATGCCATATTGCCCATCTGGTGTAATTCCAATATTTGAATATGTTGTAAATTCTGTGGGATGTGGTGGTGAATAGATGGCGGTTGAAAAATCATTCAAATTAATTATTGTAACTGTGCTGTTTCCATAATTTAATACACATGCATATTCTCCATTAGGTGTCAGATAAATTCCAGTGGGATAATTTACATTGTCCACCTCTCCCAAAATGTTATCTTTATATTTTCTTGGATCAAATAGAACCACTCTGTTATTGTCTGAATCAGTTACAAGACCAAGTTTATGGTCAGGTGTAAGCACAGCTTTATTGAAATAGCCAAAGTCAACATTAAAGGAAACATTTCCCATTGGAATTTGTGAATAAATAAATGGTGTCAAAAAAAAGAATATTGCAAAAAGTAAATAAACATATCTTTTCATTTTAAATTCTCCCTTTATGGGTAAATTTTATGTAACATCCTTGGAAACGCAATTGTTTCCCTTACGTGTTTAATACCACAAATCCATGCAACACACCTTTCAATTCCCATTCCAAATCCACCGTGAGGGAATGTCCCATATTTTCTTATATCCAAATACCACTTAAAGGCTTCCTCAGGTAGATTGTGTTCTTTAATCTTTTTCAGAAGTAAATCATAGTTATCTATCCTTTGACCACCTCCAATTATTTCACCATAACCCTCAGGTGCAAGGACATCAACACAGAGTGCAAGATTTTCATTTTCGGGATCTGGCTGCATATAAAATGCCTTAATATTTATTGGATATCTGTGGACCATAACTGGTTTATCAAAGGATTCAGAAATTACCGTTTCATCAGTTCCGCCAAAATCGTCTCCATCTTTAAAATCAACATTTTTTTCTTTTAATATTTTAACGGCTTCTTCGTATGTAATTCTTGGAAAAGGTTTTTCAATTTTCTCAAGTTTGGAGATGTCCCTTTCAAGTGTTTCAAGTTCTTTTTTTCTATTATCTAACACCCTTTTTACTATAAAAGTTATAAAATCTTCAGCTACATCCATAACATCGTTTAGATTTGCCCAGGCAATTTCAGGTTCAACCATCCAGAATTCCATTAAGTGTCTTCTTGTCTTTGATTTTTCTGCTCTAAATGTAGGTCCAAAACAATATACTTTTCCAAATGCAGCAGCTGTCGCTTCGTTATAAAGTTGACCACTTTGTGTAAGATATGCCGATGTGTCAAAATATTTTGTTTCAAAAAGTGTTGTAGTACCCTCACATGCGTTTGGGGTAAAAATTGGAGTATCCACAAGTGTATAACCATTCATATCAAAAAAATCTCTACAGGCTTTTATAATTTCATGCCTTATCCTTAAAATTGCGTGCTGTTTTTTAGACCTTATCCATAGGTGTCTATGTTCCATTAAAAATTCAATGCCATGCTCTTTTTTGGTAATTGGATAATCATTTACTTCCTGATATACTTCAAAATCTTTTACATCCATTTCATATCCGCCAATAGCCCTTGGCTCCTCTTTGACTATCCCGGTAATTGAAAGACTTGTCTCAAGTCCAATTTTTTCAGCAAGTTCAAATTTTTCAGGGGATACATTGTTTTTAAACACAATGCACTGCATTATTCCACTACCATCTCTTACAAGTAAAAATTTTATTTTTCCACTTGATCTTTTATTATATAACCATCCTTTCATTGTGACTTCTTTCCCAACATATTGATTTGCATCCTCAATTCTAAATTCCTGCATATTCCCTCCAAAAAATCTTTATAGAATTTATTTTTTTCAACTGTTTTAGGGAGTTAATGATAAGTTATAATTTTTTAAAAGACAAGGAATTTTGTTGCATGATAAAGGTTTAAGTTTATAAAATAAAAAAGATGGATTTTGATAAAAAATATTTATATGAAGTTAAAACACCAATAGGGAATTTGTCCTCTGCTTTTACAGAGAAAGGGCTTTCTTTCCTTGCATTTAGAGATAGCAAAAATTTTGATTATCACATTAAAAAAGTTAGGGAAATTTATAAAAGGGAATTAGTTGAAATTGACAGGTGTAAAATTACAAAGAAACTTGAAATAGAAATTTTAGAATATTTTGATGGTGAAAGGAAAACCTTTGATATTCCTTTAGATATTAGAGGGACAGATTTTCAGGTAAAGGTGTGGAAAAACTTAATAAAGATACCATATGGAAAGGTAATTTCATATTCACAACTTGCTTTAATGGTTGGAGGAATTAGATATAGTAGAGCAGTTGCAGGTGCAAATGGTAAAAATAGAATTTTAATTTTAATTCCATGTCATAGAGTAATTTATAAGAGCGGAAAATCCGGTGGATTTGGTGCTGGTATATGGAGGAAGGAGTTTTTGTTAAATATTGAAAAGAAAAATATTCATTGGATTTTGTAGTTATTTTTTGTTTTTTATCTTCCCAAAAAATTCTTGACACATTAGAACATTAGAATTATGGTTATACTTTTTTAGATTTTGAAAGGAGTTGCTATGGCTGATTATAGAGAAATGTGGAGGAGTCTGGGAATTGATTTAGAGTCACATGACAATTTACTTGATATTTTGGGAAAACTCTACGGAGATATTTATTTATCACAAAATAAACGTCCAGAGGGGATGGAATATCTGGATTTTGTTGTCTCTGAGGTGCATGGATACCGAATAAAGGAACTCTTAGATGCTCAGAAAGTTGGGAGTAAAGTTTTTGGAACCTTTTGCGTATTTGTCCCTGAAGAGCTTATTTGGGCTGCTGATGGTATATGTGTTGGACTGTGTGCCGGAGCTGAGATTGGAAAGGGTGATGCTGAAAAGGTCCTTCCAAGAAGTATATGTCCACTTATAAAGTCATTTATGGGATTCAAGCTGGCACATCTATGTCCTTATACTGAACTATGCGATTTGATAATTGGTGAGACTACCTGTGATGGCAAAAAAAAGGCTTTTGAAATTTTTTCAGAATTTAAGTCAACGTATGTTATGGAAACTCCGCAGATGAAGAGGGAAAAGGATTATGACCTCTGGAGAAATGAGGTATATAAACTTAAGGAAAAAGTTGAAGAGGTAACGGGTAAGGAAATTACACCAGAGAGATTAAAAAGTGCAATTAAATTGATTAATGATAGGAGAAGGGCGCTTAAAAGATTAAACAAACTTAGAAGAGAAATTCCTGTTCCCATTTCAGGCAGGGATGCTTTGTTAATAAATCAAATCTCTTTTTATGATGATCCAAAGCGGTTTACAGAAAAAGTAAATCTGCTCTGTGATGAACTTGAAAAAAGAATTGAAAGGAAAGAAGGGGTTGTTTCAGATAAAACGGTTAGAGTTTTACTCGCCGGCTCTCCAATGGCGCTTCCAAATTGGAAATTGCCGGGAGTTATAGAGTCTTCTGGAGCAGTTATTGTGGATGAGGAATCCTGTATTGGGGAGAGAAACATCAGGGCAATGGTAGATGAGTCAGGGGAAACAATGGAAGAATTGATAGATGCCCTTGTGGATAGATATATGCAGATTGATTGTGCGTGTTTTACTCCAAACAATGAGAGGATTGAGCATATAATTCAACTTGCAAAGGATTTTAAAGTGGATGGAGTAATTCACTACACTCTTCAATTTTGCGATCCATATCTTGTGGAATCTTACAAAGTGGAAAAGGCACTTGAAAAGGAAGGAATACCTGTTTTGAGGATTGAAACAGATTACAGTATGGAAGATGTTGAGCAACTGAAAACAAGGATAGAAGCATTTGTAGAGGTGTTAAGATGAAATGTTTAGGTATTGATATTGGTTCAAGAACCATAAAATTAACGATAATGAAAAATGGTAAACCTATTTATATGCATAAATCCTTAAATACCTACGACCCAATAAATGAGGTTAAGAAGCATTTAAATGATGTTGAATATGATGTAATGTTAGCCACTGGATATGGTAGAAGCCTTGCCCAGAGAGAATTTAATGCCGAGACAGTAACAGAAATAAAAGCCTTTGCTGTGGGTGCAAGACATTTATTCCCTGAATGTAGGACTATTTTAGATATTGGTGGACAGGATACTAAAGCTATTTCTTTAAATGATGCTGGAAAAGTTGTGAAGTTTGAAATGAATGATCGTTGTGCTGCTGGAACAGGGCGTTTTCTTGAGGTAATGGCTAAGATTTTAGGATATGAAATAGATGAATTTGGTAACGCTGCATTAAAGGGGGACGACAATATTCAAATTAGCAGTATGTGTACTGTATTTGCTGAAACGGAAGTAATTTCTTTGTTGGCTCGTGGTGAAAAAAGGGAGAATATTGCAAGGGCATTACACAGGGCTATTGCCAAGAGATCGTCAGCTATGTTAAAAAGGGTTGGAGTTATAGAACCTGTTGTGTTTGCTGGTGGAGTTGCACAAAATCCCTGTATGATAGAATTTTTAGAGGAAATGTTAGATATTTCATTGGTTGTTCCAGAAGATCCTCAGATTGTTGGAGCATTAGGAGCTGCAATTTTAGCTGGTGAAAAGTAATGTTAACTTTTTTTAAATAGATTAACAAGTAATTGAGTAAATAACAGGTCTGTCCCCAAAATTTTTAGTAAAGAACAGGTCTGTCCCCAAAATGTTTTACCAGTCTCTACAAAATTTTTCCAAAAAATTATTTCATAAAATTAATTAAATAATTAAATGTTTCTAATACTTTATCCCATATAAATATTCATGTCCCTTCAGGTCTGTCCCCTTCAGGTCTGTCCCCATATTTATGCCTCCAGAGTTTTTTTAATTTCCTGTATGATACAATCCAAAAATAAATGGGGAATTTATGCTTTCCTTATTAAAATTACCATTAAAAATAAACCTGACAGATTGTTTGTATAATGTATAATCCATCCTGGCCATAAAGATTGGTACTTTTCATTTAAATATCCAAGAACTAAACCGATAATTGTTGGGTATGTAAAAAACCAGAATTTAAGTTTTAGTTGAAAATTGGTACCATAGTAAATTGGAATGAAATGGATTAATCCAAATAAAAAACTCTGAAAAATTATTGCAAAGTGTGGATTTAATTGTTTTGGAAATTTAACTGATTTTAGTTTATATTGGATTAACCCCCTAAACCAGAGTTCTTCTAAAAGTGTGCCTGAAAAAATCACTATAATTCCTGAGAAGAAAAGATTACTTTTTGCAAGAAAAAGTGTTGTTGAACCGACTGAGATTTGATTACTTTGATTTATCAATATTTTCCACAGATTAAATACAAAATGGTCAATTGATGAAATAGTTGCAAAGAGGAAAATAGCTATTATTAAAATCCTTTTTACATCCAGTTTTTTTAGCGAATTAAAATCAAGACCATAGTATTTAATGGGATCCCTTTTTTTTAAAAATTCTAAACCAATGGGTATCATAAAAAGGATTAAACCTAAAATAACTCCACCTAAAATGTTGTTGCCACTTACTCTGTTTCCAATTATGAGACTTAAAATCAGGGTGAAAATAATAAAAATTAGCCAGTTTTTGTTGCTCTTATCCATTATTTTTTCCATTTCTTTACTCCAGTTTGGACTGTAACATTATATTACGATTAAATACCATAAACTGTTCCTCAGTAATTTTAATTCATTTAAGCCTTGATTTTCTTACATTTTTTTATTTTTTTAGTAAAAACTTCCTGTCATTTTACAGGTCTGTCCCCAATATTTTTCCCAATATTTTTGTCCCCAATATTTTTCCCCTCTAAAATTTACAGGTCAAAATTTACAGGTCTGACCCCACAAATTTTTTTTTTAGTAAAAACTTCCTGTCATTTTACAGGTCTGACCCCACAAATTTTTTTTCTTTTAATTATAATTTAATGCTATAATTTTTTTACCTATGAGACTTTTTATTTATTTTAAGTTTAAGAACATTTTTATAAAGGTTAAGGCTGCTCCCTCCTGATAAAATCAAAACTCTTTCATTTAACGTTTTATAAAATATTATGGGAGGTAAAAGATGTTTTTTGAACCATATAAGATAAAAGTTGTTGAACCTGTACCAATTACAACAAAGGAGGAGCGTCAAAAAATTATAAAAGAAGCAGGATATAATGTTTTCAATATTCCAGCAGAAAAGGTAACAATTGACTTACTCACAGATAGTGGAACTTCTGCAATGAGTCAGAATCAATGGGCTGGAATTATGCTTGGAGATGAATCTTATGCAGGTAGTAGAAATTTTTATCACTTTAAAGATACCATAAAATCAATATTTGGATATAAACATGTAATTCCTTGTCATCAGGGAAGGGTAGCAGAGAATATTGTTTTTTCAAATATATTGGAACCGGGTGATATTGCTTTAAGTAATACATTTTTTGATACAACAAGGGCAAATGTTTTAAGTAAAGGTGGAATTCCCATAGACGTTGTAATTGAAGAAGCATATAACCCAGATATTGAAATGGATTTTAAGGGTAATGTTGATTTAAATAAACTTGAAGAGGTTTTAAAAAGAGAAGGGGATAGGGTAAAGATTTTTGTTTTTACAATTACCAATAATAGTGGTGGCGGACAACCTGCTTCCTTGAAAAATATTAGAGAAGTTTCAAGGCTGCTAAAAAAATATGGTGTGCCACTTTTTTTTGATACTGCAAGATATGCTGAAAATTGCTATTTTATAAAGGAAAGAGAAAAAGAATATAAGGATAAAAGTATTCTTGAGATTGCCAGGGAAATATTTTCCTATGGTGATGGTGCAATGATGAGTGCCAAAAAGGATGCACTTGTAAATATTGGTGGATTTATAACGTTAAATGATGACGATCTTGCAGAAAAAATTAAGCAGACCTTAATAATAATTGAGGGCTTTCCCACATATGGTGGACTTGCGGGTAGAGATCTTGAGGCAATTGCCATAGGTTTAAAAGAAGCACTGGATGAAGGTTATTTAAATGCAAGGATAAGGCAGGTGAGACTTCTTGGTAATTATTTAATTGAAAGAAATATTCCAATAATAAAGCCAATTGGTGGGCATGCTGTCTATTTGGATGCAAAAAAAATACTTAAACACATTCCCCAGAGTCAATTTCCAGCGCAGGCTTTGACATGCGCTCTCTATGTTGAGGGTGGGGTTAGAGGTGTTGAAATTGGAAGTTTAATGTTTGCTGAAAAAGATGAAAAGAGTGGTAAAATTAATTATCCAAAAAATGAACTTGTTAGACTTGCAATACCAAGAAGGGTTTACACAGATAATCATATTTTATATGTTGGTGAAGTAATTAATGAAGTTTTTAATAAAAGGGAAAATATAAAAGGTCTTAAAATTATTAAGGAGAATAAATATTTAAGGCATTTTACGGCAATTCTTGAGGAGATAAATTGAAATATGTAATTTTTACGGATTTAGATGAGACACTTTTAGATAAATATACTTATGATTTTTCGGCTGCAGAGGATAGTCTAAATTTAATAAAAGAGAAGGGCTATCCTCTAATTTTTGTAACGAGTAAGACAAGAAGTGAAGTCTTAATTTTACAGAAGAAAATAATTGGGAAAAAATATCCATTTGTTGTTGAAAATGGTGGAGGATTGTTTTTGTTTAAATTAAATAAAAATTATTTAAACGAAAGTTTAGATATTATTGATAATTTATATGTTAAGATATTTGGTAAAAAATACGATGAAATAAGAAAAATATTTAAAGAACTTCAGAGAATTGCTCCTATTAATGGTTTTGGCGATATGGATGACAAAGATATAGCAAAAATAACTAAACTTCCGTTAAATAAAGTAATTTTAGCAAAAAAAAGGGATTTTACAGAACCATTTATTTTAGAAGGGGATGAAAGAAAATTTTCAGAAATTTTGCAAAAAGAAGCAAAAAAATATGGTACTAAAATTGTTAAGGGTGGGAAATTTTATCATCTGATTGGAGAAAACCAGAGTAAAGGAAAAGCGGTGAGGTTTCTTATTGATTTTTACAAAAACAAATTTGGAGATATTAGAACTATTGGACTTGGAGATAGTGAAAATGATATTGAATTTTTAAAGGAGGTTGATGTTCCGATTATAATAAGAAAAGAAAATGGTGAGTATCTTGAGTTAGATATTGAAAATGTTATTGTATCAAAACATCCTTCCACCAAAGGGTGGAATGAAGTAATTATGAGGTTATTAAAATGAATGAGAAAGAAATACTTCTAAAACTTGCAAAATATGGAATTGATGCTGTTTTACCAAAAAATTTTATACCTAAATCTATGTTGAATGAAGGTGAAAGTTTATCTTTTTTTAACTGGAATGGTGAAAGAAATTTTAAAATTTCTAAAAATGAATTTAAGAATTTATATCTTTTCGCAGTTGGAAAGGCTTCTTATGAGATGTTTTCGGAAACTTTAAAGATTTTGAGAGATATTAGGTACGGTTTTCGGTATAGGGTATTCTGTCTATGCTCCGGGAAAAATAGCGAGCCTGTTTTGTCTTTTTTTTTTTGTGTT
>JALULU010000179.1 GCA_027040585.1 Acidobacteriota bacterium
GAAAATCTATCTATACCTCTGGCAAGGCCACTAACTATGGCAATATCTCTTTCCGATAGAAATTTTGAAAGTTTAAAGGCAACTTTTTTTCCATACTCACTTGCTTTTCTTGTCCCAACAATTCCTACTTTAACTTTTTTTATCATTTCTAAATCACCTTTATAAAATAATAGTAATGGTGGCATATGAAGACTTTTAAACTCTTCCGGATAATTATTATCCCACATGGTAATCATATTATATCTCTCAGCCTCAATATCACTTAGAATAACATCAAAATATTTTCTAACTTTATCAACTTTTTCCAATTTGATTTTCTTATTAAAATAAGACTCCAGAATAACTTGAATTTCTTTAAAATCCATTGAATTGGCAATTTTTTCTTTAAAGTTAAATAGAAAATTTACTACCCTTTTACTCTTTCCACCGGTTAAAAGATAAAGAAAAAGTAAATTTTTGCTTTTTAATTTCATTTTTTTACCTCTTTTAAAATTTCTCTAAGTTATAATAACGTTTAAATTTGAAAAATTTTCTAAAAAAAGTGAAAAAAATTAAAATTTGTTTAATTCCATACCTAAATGCATCCGTTTTACAATACGATTTTCTTTTTTCTAAATACAAAAATATAAACGAATACATCACTGATTATCCCTGTAAATGTGCGGAAAAAATGGCAAAGAATGAAATTGATCTTGCACTAATACCATCCATCGAATTTCAAAATTTAAAAAATGTAGAGATGATAAAAAATTTTGGAATTATTTCAAAAAACAAAGTTGAAAGCGTACTTCTGATTTCCAAAAAGAAAAAAATAGAAGAAATAAAAAAAATTGGGTTGACAGACCAGTCAAGGACATCTGTTGCGTTACTGAAAATATTGTTAATGGAAAAATATGGAATAAATCCCACATATGAAGTTTTTAGTGATTTGGACTTTGCCAGAAAAGAATTTGATTCCTTTTTAGTAATAGGAGATCTGGCACTTACTGAAAACTTTGAAAATCATTATATATTTGACCTTGCAACGGAGTGGTACAATTGGCAGAAACTCCCTTTTGTATTTGCATTCTGGACAATTAGAATGGAAAATTACAAAGATAAAAAAGAGGTTGAAAAAGTTCTCAATAAAAGTTATGAAAATGGTATGAAAAATATGGATAAAATTTTAGATTTCTATTCTAAAAAATTAAATCTAAGAAAGGAAAGGATTTACAATTATTTAACAAACTCACTAACTTTTAAATTAAAAAACGATGGAATAAAAAGTTTAGAGATTTTTTACAATCTCTGTTATAAAAATAAACTTATTAAAGATTTAAAACCAATAAAATGAACAAGTATTTTTTAAAGGGAATAACATTTGCTTTTTTGTCTTCTCTTTTTGGGTCTTATCTGTTCATTTTTAGTAAAAAAGTCCTATTTACAATAACACCTGAAACCTTTTGTGTATATTATTATCTCTTTTCTTCATTATTTTTTACCATCTATTTTTTGGGAAAAGGTGAAATAAGAAATTCCATAAAAAGCGGATTTAAAAACTTTAAAATTTTCTTATTAATTGGGGTAATAGAATTTTTAAGTGTTATATCACTTTTTTCAGCTGTAAAACTAACTGATCCCACTGTTGTTTCTTTCTTTAATAATACTCAAACCCTTTTTATAATACTTTTAGGTTGTTTTTTCTTAAAAGAAAAATTTAACAAAATTGAAATTGTTGGAGGAGTAATCACCTTTTCAGGGGTTTTGATGATGAGTTACAATGAGGGTAAAACTACACTTATTGCAACTCTTTTAACCCTTTTGTCTGCCATATTATTTGCCATAACAGCAACCATTACAAAAAAATTTAGTGAAAAAATCAATCCCACACATTTTGCCTATTTTAGATCACTATTAATTCTACTGTTTTCATTGATACTTGTATTGATGAATGGAAATATATCAATAGAAAATCAAGCAGTAAAATATATTTTGTTGGGCGCATTTTTTGGTCCATTTTTAAATATATTGTTTTATTTTAAATCTCTAAAATTTTTAGAGGCATCCAAGACATCGTTGATCAGAGCATCACTTCCGCTATTTGTACTTCTAAACTCAATTATAATATTAAGTATGCGTCCATCTTTTAAAGAGATACTTGGTGGATTAATAATTATAATAGGGCTTTTAATCCTCGTTTTAGGGCATGAAAAAGAGGTAAAATCTGAAATTTCCTGAATATAAAACAACTATACTAATATCAGTGGACAGAAATAATAGGGACAGACTTTGAAAATGGAAAATAAGATAATGGAATTTACGGCAGCACCTCGCCAAATACGTTGAAGGAGTTTAATTTTTCCATTTTAGAATTAAAATTGACTATAAATTTTACCAAAATAATCAAAAATCTCGGTTGACATTTCCAATAACTTTTGTTAGTTTTTCTTTATTTTCCAAAAAAGACAGGAATTTGGCTGATTCTGAAAAAGAATAAAGTTTAATATTTAATATTTGTCACTTATTTTTGATACATATTGGAGAAAATTAAAAATTTTTATAGAGGGTTTTATTATGACTAAATCTTTTAAAATTATTTTTCTATTATTACTTTTAATTTTAGCCCTTTTGTTTCTCTCTGGCTGTACTTTCACACAGTACATAGCCCACTATGCAAATTCCTACGGCTGGAGGACAAAGCTCACCCTAAAAAATTCAAACTCCACAAATGTAGATGTTACAATGAACTTCTATAACAACGATGGGGAAAAGGTTTCAACAACTTCACTTACTTTACCGGCTTACGGTTTTAAAACTGACTATGTTGAAAATTTTTTTCCGGATTCACTACCTGATACTGGTTCAATTGAGATAATTAGCGACGAACCTGGATACACTCCCAAGGTTTCAAGTATTATCCTATTTGAACACGATAACAATGGAAGTGAAACGTGTATGGCAGGTTTACAGGGTTCAGTTCAGCCGGCAAAATATTTAACCTTTCCCTGGTTTGAAAACTCCAACAATTTCACAACTGGAATAGCCATATTAAATGTAAGTGGATATGACATTGTTGCCACAATGAGGGCTTTTACAGAAGATGGAAATATAATCTATTCAAAACCAATTAAACTTAAACCCATGCAGAGGATTTTGGGGTTTGCAAATGATTTCTTTGATGAGCAGATACCGGATATGTCCACACTTGATGTCTATGCCACGGGAAAGATTGCTGGGTTTATAATAATGTATAACAACAGTATCACAAAAGCTGAGGCAATTAATGGGGTAATTGCGAGGAACAGAGATCCAAACGCTTTTACTTTTTCCAATTTTGAGATATGCGGGGAAACAGAAGCTCATAATACAGGTAGTACAATAAAGCTTTCAAGGGATTATAGTAAATTATTTATTGGAGCAGAAGGTGTTGGAATTTATGAAATTAAAAAATCTAACTTAAATAATCCGGAACTAATTTTTTCAGCAGACAGTGGAAAAATTGCTATTTCCCCTGATGGTAAAAAACTTGTTGTTGCTAGTACGTATTCAGAAAAATTGTATGAAATTGATTTAAGGGATTATACATATAAAGTCATAGATAGTGGAAATTCTTTTTATCCATATTCAATTGCTTTCTCAAATGATGGAAATTGGCTTGCGGTTGGAACTAACTCGAGTGAAATCATTGTTTATAACTATGATTTAATTAATGATTCATATACACGTTATATTACGTTTGATTTCTCAGGTGGTGTAACTCACCATTTTGTAGATATAGTTTTTTCCCCAGATTCAAAATATGTTGTAGCAATAGATCAAATTGAAAATAAATTGTATTATTGTGATATTACTTCCTCAAATCCAACACTTGGAAATATAGATATTGAACTTGATGGTCAATTAATAGATATCGATGCAACTCCTAATGGGGAATATTATATTTGTGACAATGAAAATAACATATGTTATCTTAATGGTTTATCAAGTACTCCTTCATATTTTAATATCCAAATCCCCTATTTGTTTTTGGAAAATATATCAATTTCACCTGACGGAAAATATCTTTTTGGAGTAGGAGGAAGCAAAATAGTCAAGGTTGATTTATCAGATAGAAGTAAAATCAGTGTAATAAATGTTAATAAGATATTACAAGATGTAGTATATTCACCAGATAGTGGTTTACTTTATGTTTCCTGTAGTGATTGTATAGGTTATATTCACTAACATATCTTACTTACTTTTATATGGTATAATGGAGGCTAATTATGAGAAAAAAATTCTTTAAAAATATTTTCCTTTTGTCATCCTTTTTTATTATTTTAATATTTTTATCTGGCTGTACATTTAAACAGTACATAGCCCACTATGCAAATTCCTATGGTTGGAAAACAAAGCTTACTCTTAAAAATTCAAATGATGGGGATGTAAATATTACAATGAATTTTTACGATAACGATGGGAATAAGGTATCAACCACTGACCTAACTTTGCCTGCCTACGGTTTTAGAACAGATTACGTTGAAAATTTTTTTCCGGATTCACTACCTGATACAGGTTCAATAGAAATAATCAGCGATGAGCCAGGGTATACTTCCAAAGTTTCAAGTATTATCCTCTTTGAACATGATAATAACGGAAGTGAGACCTGTATGGCAGGTTTACAGGGAGCACAGATTCCAGCAAAATATTTGACTTTCCCATGGTTTGAAAACTCCAGCAATTTCACAACTGGAATAGCCATATTAAATGTAAGTGGGTATGACATTGTTGCCACAATGAGAGCTTTTACAGAAGATGGAAATGTTATCTATTCAAAACCCATTAGACTTAAACCCATGCAGAGAATTTTGGGATTTGCAAGTGACTTTTTTAATGATCAGATACCAGATATGTCAACACTTGACGTCTATGCCACGGGAAAGATTGCTGGGTTTATAATAATGTATAACAACAGTGTTACAAAGGCTGAGGCAATCAATGGGGTTGAAAGTGAGAGCCTCGATACACAGATTATCTCATATAGAGACCATGAGAATGGTAAGAGCTTTCCTGTAACAGATTCATTTTTAAAAATGTCTAAGGATTTTAACAAGTTCTATGTTCTTGTAAAAAATAAGGGGTTGTATGAAATTGATAAATCTGACATCTACAGTGGAAATTTAATATTTTCTCCATCTTCAAACATTTACGGAAAATTTGACATTTCACCTGATGGGAAAAATATTGTAATTGCAGATAATTCTTCTGGAAGTATCTATGAGTTTAATCTGAAGGATCACAGTTCAAGGGTTATAGACACCCTTGATGGAGTGTGGTCTGTTGCCTTTTCAAATGATGGAAATTATTTTGCAGCGGGAACAGATAATGGAAAAATTGTACTTTACAGTTATGACGTTACAAATGACAGTTTCACCCAGATTCACAATTTCCTTGAAAGTGGTGGAAATATATACGATATAACCTTTTCACCTGATTCCAGATATGTTGTTGCAGTGGATTATGGTTTGAGAAAGATTTACTATGCAGATTTAACTTCAAGCAATTTTCATGTAGATGAAAAAGATATCAATATAGACGGAATGTGTGACATAAAGGTGACAGATTCAGGTGAGTACTACATTTGTGGAAATAGTGGAGATATATGTTACCTTTCAGATTTATCTTCAGATCCTTCATATATAAGCACCTCTGCCAATAAGATTAGTAGTATAGCCCTATCTCCTGATGGAAGATTTTTATTTGCTTCAAGTGGAGATTCAAGTGATATTCACATAATAGATTTACTTAATAACAACAATGAAGAAGTGATAAATTGCGGAACACGGGTAAATGACCTGTTTTTCTCACCTGAAGATTTTATACTCTACTATACAGGGGGAAAATTGGGATATCTCCACTGATAAAGATTTCTCACAGGGCACAGATTAAATTTCTGTGCCCTCCTTTGAATCATTTTTTATTCCCTCTTTTTTAATAAAAAACTGGTAACTCTGGTTAACCTTAATGAGATAAGAACAAAATTTTTATAGTATTTAGGATATTGGGGCCAAACCTGTTTGTAATCTATACTAAGTTAAAAAAATAGAGCATCATATATGGGTTATAGTGAAAACATTAGGCCAGTGGATCAAATTAAAGCCTAACGACGTAAGTACTTCAATGACATAAAAAAAGTGACACTACCGCAAAATTTCTAGTGAACAAAGGGGCCTGCATCATTCTTTCCACCAGATTTCATTAAAAATGTAAGTGGCAACATCAAAATTGAAAGGATGGACATTATCCAAAATACATCGTTAAATCCCATCATTGAAGCCTGTCTTAGAATTTCCAGATACACTAATTTTAAAGTCTTTGAAACCTGATAAAATGTAACATTCCAATCCCATACAAAAAGTTTTAACTTATAAAAATAATATTGAAACAACTTTGAAAAGGGTGTTATATGTTCCACTAAAATAGATTGGTGATATTGTGTTCTTTGTGCAAGAATTGTTGTACTAAAGGCAACACCGAAACTTCCACCTAAATTTCTTATTAAGTTAAACACACTTGTGGCATTTCCCATTTTTTCCTTTGGAATGGTAATATAAGTGGCTGCTGCAAGAGGTACAAAAAATAATCCCAATCCTACACCCATAATTATTCTTGGAATAGCAACTGAAATAAAATCAGCGTATAAATTAAATCCAGACATCAAATATATTGAATATGCTGTTACTATAATCCCAAGTGCAAGCAATCTGCTTGCTTTAACCCCCTTTTTCATCAAAATCCCTGCAATTGGCATAACGACCATACTTGCAATTCCACCGGGTCCGAGGACAAGTCCTGCAAGAAATGCGGTATAACCCATCAAATTCTGTAAATAGAGAGGCAACATAACAATACTTCCAAAAAGGCTAAAAAACACAAAAAACAAAATTATATTTCCCATTGAAAATGTTCTATCTTTAAAAACCCTCAAATCCACTACAGGATTTTCTGAGTGAAGCTCAATGTATACAAAAATAATTAGTGAAACCAAGGATATTGTCAAAAGTGTTACTATAAAATTTGAATTAAACCAATCTTCTCTTTCACCTTTATCAAGGACAACCTGAAGTGTTCCAAGGCCAAGAACTAAAAAAGTTATTCCCCAATAGTCCACTTTCTTGAGAATTTTTTTAATGTATGGGGGATCGAATATAAAAATATACGTTAGAATTATAGACAAAACACCAATTGGCACATTTATATAAAAAGTTCCTCTCCAACTCCAATTATCTGTTATCCAACCCCCAACAACCGGTCCCAAAATTGGTGCAAGTACTACTCCCATACCAAAGACAGCCATTGCCATTCCATGCTCTTTTTTGGGAAAGGTCTCAAGTAGTATTGCCTGAGATAGAGGTTGAAGTCCACCACCTCCAATACCCTGAAATATCCTTGCAACAACAAGCATACCAAGGGATGTTGCACTTCCACACATCATAGAACTAAGTGTAAATAATGTTATTGAAAAAAGTAGATATCTTTTCCTCCCAAAAAAATTTGAAAGCCACCCTGTCATTGGAATAACCACAGCATTTGAAACAAGATAGGATGTTAAAACCCACGTTACCTCATCAACTCCTGCACTTAAACTTCCCTGAATGTGGGGAAGAGACACGTTAACAACGCTTGTATCCATTACCTCTATAAAAGTTGGTAAAATGACTGTAAGCGCAATTATCCACTTGTTAACATTTTTTTCTGGTGAAGAAATCATGCTAAATTATCTCAACTTTGCACCATTTTTATTAGATGTATCAATTGTAACCTTAACAGAAAGTCCGACCCTTAAAGGGTATTTCTTTAAAGGAGGATTATCTAAATAGATTTTTACAGGTACCCTCTGAACAACCTTAATCCAGTTACCTGTGGCGTTTTCTGGTGGCAAAAGTGAAAAGGCAGCACCTGTTCCTGCCCTAATTCCAGCAACGTGTCCGTAAAATTTAACGTCCGGATAAATATCTGCAACAACTGTAGCCTTTTGTCCAATTCTCACATCTTTTAACTGAGTTTCTTTAAAATTTGCCTCCACATAAACGCTTTTTAAAGGTACAACAGCCATAAGTGGTTGAGTTGGTTGAATCTTTTCGCCAATCTCAATATGTTTTTGTGAAATATAACCAGAGATGGGGGCATAAATTTTACAGTATGAAAGCTTTAAAAGTGCTCCTTCAAGTAAGGCTTTTGTTTCCTTTTCCATTGCATTTAAGGATTTTAACTTCTTATTCAAAACATCTATCTTTATTTTAGAAGCAAGGGCAAGTTTTAGCATAGATTTTGCCTTCGAGACATTTTTTTTAGCTGAAAAATAAAGAGCCTTAGCTGCTTTTAATTTAGACTTAATGGAATTTAGTTTAGCTTTTGCACCTTGAAAGACATCTTCCATATGATCTAACTTCTGTTTACCAATTGCCCCCTCTTTAAAGAGATTTTTAAACCTATCATAATCCCTCTTGGCAGTTATATAATTTGAAATGGCAGCAGATTCAAGTGCCTTTACTTCCGAGACACCAGCCTTTGCCTCCCTGCTCTTTGCCTTAGCAGCCTCATAAGTTGATTTTGCTGCATCAATATTTGCTTTTACCTCTTTTTTTGTAAATAAAATACTCTTTTTGATCTCTTCAATTTGAGCCTTTATCCTCTCAATTGTTGCCCTTCTACCATCAACTTCTACCTGATAATCTTTTGGATCTAAAACAACTAAAAGATCCCCTTTTTTAACGTAGTCATCGTTTTTTACCAATAATTTCAAAACTGTGCCTGGCACCTTTGAACTTATTATAGAAATTGTACTTTTCACATAAGCATCATCTGTTTCAACCCTATTTCTCAAATACATCCACCAATATGAAAAAGAAACTATTGCCAATATAGATATAATCAAAAAAATCAAAGGCAATCTCTTTTTAAATGCCATCTTATTTTCTCCTGTGTTATAATTTTCTAATCAAAAAGGAGATTATACAAGAATATGGAAGGCAATGATAAAATAAAAATAAATTTTAAGTTAAAACCAATCGGGATTTTAAAAACTCCATATGAGAAAAAGGCACCTCCTCAACCTGATAGTAAAACTAATGGAGATTTTAGAATAATCATTTATCATGAGTATTTAGAAGGGCTTTATAAATTAGAAGAATTCAAATATATATACATATTGTACTTTTTAAACCGCTCTAAAAAAGAATTTCCTCTAAAGGTAAATCCCCCATGGAGCGATAATAAAGTAGGGCTCTTTGCAAGCAGATCTCCAAATAGAATAAATCCAATTGGTTTAAGTGTTGTTGAAATTTTAAAAATAGAAAAAAATATCATTTACACATCCCCAATGGATGCCTTTAACAATACGCCACTTTTAGATATCAAGCCATACATAAAACTTTTAGATGTAAAGGAAGACGCAAACAATGGGTGGCTGGAAAAAGGGGAAATTGAACACTTAATGATGCATATAAAGGGAATAGTTCATTAGAATTTAAAGTATTAAATATTTAACAGCACACTTAAAAATCTTAATTAAGGTTGAAAATTAAAATAAACGGGTATCATTTATTTAGTAAAGGGGAAAATAGAGGGATAAATTTACTTCATAACCTCATATCTAAAATCCTCTATATTTCTTTCTTTTTTACTAAAATTCATCCCAATTAGGTAAATTTCCTTAACCTTTCCACTGTACTTTTCAAAATATCTTTTTTCCTTAATCTGTTTAAGCGGATCTTCCCTCATGTCAACCTTAAATTCAATTATGTAAGCTTTATCTGGTATAAGTATTGTCAAATCAATTCTCCCCTTATTTGTTACATCTTCTGCTATTAAATCAACTCCAAGGGATGAAAGGAAGGAATAAATTACACTTGCATAAAACC